>JAWKYB010000011.1 GCA_041396705.1 Alphaproteobacteria bacterium | reverse complement strand
GGGGGGCTCCCCCCCCCCCACCCCTCACCCCCCCCCCCCCGGCCGGGCGGGGCACTCGCCCCCCCCCACGGCCGGTGCCAAACGAAGGAGAACGCAAATGAATTCCGAGCAGCTGAAGGGCAACTGGAACATCCTGAAGGGCAAGGCCAAGCAGCAGTGGGGCAAGCTGACCGATGACGATCTCGATGTCATCGAGGGCAAGCGCGACGAGCTCGTCGGCAAGATCCAGAAGAGCTACGGCATCGCCCGCGAAGACGCCGAACGCCAGGTCGACGCCTGGAACGCCTGAGCGGCGCACCGCGCCGGAGATCGAAAAACGGGAGACTGACCGATGTTGTGGTGGGCCCTTGTATTCTTCGTCGTTGCCATCGTCGCCGGCGTGTTCGGCTTCGGCGGCATATCGGCGGCATCGGCCTCGATCGCGCAGATACTGTTCTTCGTGTTCGTGGTGCTGCTCGTGGTGTCGCTGATCCTGCACCTGATGCGCAGCCGCAGGCCGCCGGCCTGACCTGAGACGTCCTGAAACACGACATGGGTCCGCGCTGCAACGCGGTTCCACCCTCCAGCGGGCTGTCCGGCGTCGGCGATCTGCGCGACGCCGGACAGCGCCACCCGATCAAGCCACCCGATCAAGACAGGGGCGTCGGCGACGCCCGATCTATCCGCCGCGGTCGCGGCGGCCAGAACAGATGGAGCAACCGATGAGCGACAAGTCGAAGGTTCAGGGCGAGGGCGACTACCAGGCCGCCCGTCGCTATCGCAAGGACGCCACCGAATTTGCGCAGAGCGGCGCGGTCGAGGACGCGGCGGAGAAGGCGCGCAAGGCCATCGAGGGCCCGGCCGGCGAGGCGCTGCGCCAGGCGGAACGAGACGGTAAGGCACGCGCCAAGGGCGAGGACCCGGCCCTGCGCCGCTGAGCCCGACCGCTGACAACAGTCAGGGGCGGCTCGGCATCGCGCCGTCGTCGTCCCTGCGCCTGCCATGGAGGAGCGGAGCGGAATGGAGGGAAACGGTAGCAACGGCGCGAGCCCCGGTCTCGCCGCCCTGACGATCTGCGAATCGCTGATCGCCGCGCTGGTCGACAACGGCGTGCTCGATTCGTCCGAGATCGACGAAATCTGCGAAGCGGCCCGCGAGTCGCAGCTCAGCACCGGGCTCGGCGCCTATGCGGCGGAGGAGCGTGCGAAGGCGGCGGAACTGATCCGTCGCATTCAGCGCCGCTCCAACTCGGTGCGGGACCACGATCCCGCGTGAACCAATCGCCATGACGCCCGTTCTCGCCTAATCTGCCCGCCCGGGGCCGGGCGAGGAGGCGATCGGCGGATGGGGCACGATGCGTTCGCAGAGGAACTGCGCGAGGTGACGGCACAGCTGCTCAGGAAGCTCAGGCCGGTCATGACGGTGACCGGCGAGATGGGGGACGCGATCCGCGTGCTGTGCCACAACGAGGCGCACTTCGCGCGGCACCAGCCGATCATCGAGGCCGGCCAGTCGTACAGCAACGTTTTCCTGGTCCACTCCGGCTGGGCCGTGCGCTTCAAGCTGCTGGAGAATGGCGACAGGCAGATCGTCAACTTCGTGCTGCCGGGCGACTTCATGTGCTTCAACGCCGCGCTGTTCGGCGAGTCCGATTTCTACCTGACCGCACAGACCGAAGTGATCGCCTACGTCATGCCGATCGTGCCGTTCGCCGAGATGCTGCGCGCGCAGCCGCAGCTGGCGCTCGCCCTGTCATGGACCAACGCGCATGAGGAAGCGCTGCTGGCCGAGCGGATCGTGTCGCTGGGCCGGCGCAGCGCGCGCGAGCGCATGGCGCACCTGTTCTGCGAGTTGTGGCGGCGGCTGCAGCTGCTCGACATGATCGACGGCGGCCGGTTCCCGCTGCCGATGACGCAGGAGGACCTGGCCGACACGCTGGGGCTCAGCGCGGTCCACGTGAACCGCACGCTGCGCTGGCTGCGCGGCGAACGTCTGGTCGAGACCGGCCCGTCGCACGTGCGCATCCTCGACATGCCCGGGCTGGAGCGCATCGCCGGCTTCGACGCCGGCTATCTGCACTTCACCGAGACCCACAAGCCGCGGTTCTGAGCCGGCGGCGCATTCAGCGCGACGCCGCCAGCAGCGCGGCGGTGTGGGCGGCGATCATCTGTTCCTCGTCGGTCCGGATCACCAGCACCGCCACCGCCGACTCGTCGGCCGAGACCACGGTCTCGCCCGCACGGTTGCGCCCCCGGTCCAGCGCGATGCCGAGCCAGCCCATGTCGGCGCACACCCGCTCGCGCACCCGCCAGGCGTGCTCGCCGATCCCGCCGCAGAACACCAGGGCGTCGAGCCCGCCGAGGATCGCCGCCATCGCGCCGAGCTCGCGCCGGATACGGAACACGAAATAGGCGATGGCCTCTTCCGCCTCCGGCGTGCCCGCCGCCTCCAGCTCCCGCATGTCGTGTGACAACCCGGACAGACCCTTCAGCCCCGACTGCTTGTAGAGCACGGCCTCGATCTCGCGCGCGTCCATCCCCTTCTCGTCCAGCATGTACAGCACGACGCCGGGGTCGAGCTGGCCGCAGCGGGTGCCCATCGGCAGGCCGTCGAGCGCGGTGAAGCCCATGGTCGAGCCGACGCTGCGGCCGTCGCGCACCGCGCACATCGACGCCCCGTTGCCGAGATGGGCGATCGCCACCCGGCCCGCCGCCCGCGCCGGCGCGACCGCGCGCAGCCGCATCGCGACATATTCGTAGGAGATGCCGTGGAAGCCGTAGCGGCGCACGCCCTCGTCGTAGTAGCTGCGCGGCAGGGCGAAGGTGTCGTTGACCCAGGGATGCGCGCGGTGAAAGGCTGTATCGAAACAGGCCACCTGCAGGGCCTGCGGGAAGGCGGCCCGGGCGGCGCGGATGCCGGCCAGGTTGTGCGGCTGGTGCAGCGGCGCCAGCCTGACCAGCCGCTCGAGGTCGGCGAGGACCTTGGCATCGAGCACCATCGGCGCGGCATAGTCGACGCCGCCGTGGACCACGCGGTGGCCGACCGCCGGGATGGCGACGCCGCCGAATCGCCGCTCGATCAGCCGCAGGATCTGTTGCAGCGCCGCCGCCTGGTCGGTGGCCGGATCGAGGGGGTCGCCGTCGGCCAGAATCTCGGTCCCGACGCGGGCCTCGATGCGCGGCGTCGCGCCGATGCCGTCGACCTGGCCGCGCAGCCGCTCCACCGGCCGGTCGTCGAGTGCATAGAGCGCGAACTTCACCGAGGACGATCCGGCGTTGATGGTCAGCACGTGCTCGGTCATGGCCGGTCCGCCTTCCGTCGCGCCTCGGCGGCCAGCAAGGCATCGACGGCGTCGACCGTGATCGCGGCGGGGTCGGCACCGGCGCTCGCAACCATCAGCGCGGCCGCCGCGTTGCCGTAGCGGGCCGCCGCCGCCAGCCCGTCGCCGGCGGCCAGCCGACAGGCCAGCGCACCGATCAGCGCGTCGCCGGCACCGTGGGTGTCGACGACCGCGACGCGATGGCCGGGAATGTGACAGGCGGATCCGCCGCGCTCGGCCAGCAGCAGGCCGTCGGCGCCGAGGGTCAGCACCACCGCCGGCACCTGCGCGGCCAGTGCCGCCAGCGCCCGGTGCGCCCCTGCCAGGTCGGCGACGGGCATGCCGGACAGCATCTCCGCCTCGATCGCGTTGACCGCCAGCAGGTCGACCGACGCCAGCAGGCCGGCAGGCGCCGGCGCCGCCGGCGCGGCGTTCAGCACCACCCGCGCGCCGGCCGCCTTCGCCGCCCGCGCCGCCGGCGCCAGCGCCGCCGGCGCCACCTCGTATTGCAGCAGCAGCAGGTCGGCCGGTCCCGCCGCCACCGCCGCCACGTCGTCGCCGTCGACGCACTGGTTGGCGCCGGACACGATCACGGCGGCATAGTCGCCCGCCGCCTCGATGATGGCCACGCTCATGCCGGTGCCGGCCGCCTCCATGCGGCGCACCCCGCGCGCGTCCACGCCGTGGCGAGCCAGATGCGCCAGCAGCGGCCCGGCGAAGTCGTCGGTCCCGACCCGGCCGACCATGCGCACCGCGGCGCCGTGGCGGGCGGCGTGGACCGCCTGGTTCAGCCCCTTGCCGCCGGGCACCGGCCGCCAGCTGCTGCCGGCCAGCGTCTCGCCCAGCCGCGGCTGGCGCGGCGCCTGCACCACGATGTCCATGTGCAGGCTGCCGAAGACCGTGATGCGCGGCGCCGGCTGCATGGTCGCGCGTCCGGTCGGGTCAGGCCCCGGCGCCGCCGGCGATGCCGAGCAGCACGCCCTGGGCGATGCGCTGGCCGGCGATGGTGTCCTGCCGCGCCAACGCCTCGGCCAGGTCGTTGCGGCCGCGCAGCGTCTCCACCATCTCCAGCAGCCGCTTCGTCACCATGATGTTGGTGCGGCATTCCTCGACCGGGTCGAGCCCGGAGGCGTCGGGGAAGGTGTCGAAATAGATCGCGCCGTCGTAGCCGACCCGATCCATGGTGAACAGCAGCTCCAGCGTCTGCAGGCCGTGCACGCTGCCGACCATCATGCCGTCGTCGCGCGCCCCGTAGGCGTCGTTCAGGTGCAGGCCGTAGAGCCGGGCGTGATGCGCGGCCATGGCGGCGGCGAAGGCCGGTTGCTCGCCGGCGTAGAGCACATGGGCGAAGTCCAGGCACACGCCGACATTGGCGCAGCCGATCTCGCGGATCATCAGCAGGGTTGTGCCGATGTCGCCCAGCAGGGCGCGGGCGCGCGGCTCGTCGGGCTTGTACTCGATGGCGATGCGGACATCCGGGTTGTGCAGCGCGACCCGGCGCAGGCCGTCGGCGACCGTCTTCCACAGATCGGCATAGTCGGCCTGGAACGGATAGTCGAAGCCGTCCTCGCCCAGCCAGACGGTCAGCAGGTCGGCGCCGGCCTCGGCGGTGGCGTCGACCCCGCGCAGCGTCAGCTCGACCGCCTTCTGCCGGATCGCAGCGTCGGGATGGCCGAGCGCACCGCGCTTGAAGTCCGCATCGCCGTAGTAGCGCATGGCCAGCCCGTTGATGCCGAGCCCGGCGTCGGCGACGCAGGCGCGCACCTCGGCCAGCGTCGAGCCGGCGAAATGGTCGGGGAAATTCAGGTCGACCGAGGTCAGGCCCTCCACCGTGCCGGCACGGCGGATCAGCTCCAGCGGCGTCGGCCGCCCGCCCACGCCGCGGTCGGCGGCGAAGGAGTTCAGCCGGGTGGCGAAATCGGGGCGCAGCGCCATCGGTGGGTCCTGGTGCGGTTGGGATCGGTCCGACCCTACGGGCATTGCCCGGGCGCGACAAGGCGGCGCCGATTGTGCCTTCTTGCCGCGGCCGGCCGCTGCTAAGCAGTCGCGCGACAACGCAAGGGAGGACCGCCCACCATGGACATGTTTCGGCTCGACGGCCAGGTCGCCTTCGTCACCGGCGCCGGCAGCGGGATCGGCCAGCGCATCGCCATCGCCTATGCCGAGGCCGGCGCCGACGTGGGCTGCTTCGACCTCGCCGACAGCGCGGGCCTGGACGACACCGTCGCCAAGGTCGAGGGCACCGGGCGCAACGGTTGCGCCGTGCGCGGCGACGTGCGCGAGGAGCTGGACCTGGCCGAGGCGATCGCCGAGGTCGAGCGCAGGCTCGGCCCGATCAGCATCGCCGGCAACTGTGCCGGCATTGCCAACGCCGCCCCGGCCGAGGCGATGGAGGCGGCGCAGTGGCAGCGGATGATCGACGTCAACCTGACCGGCCTGTTCCGCTCATGCCAGGCCGAGGCGCGGGTGATGCTGCCGCGGCGCAACGGCTCGATCATGAACATCGCCTCGATGTCGGGCAGCATCGTCAACCGCGGGCTGAAGCAGGCGCACTACAACAGCTCCAAGGCCGCGGTGATCCACCTGAGCAAGAGCCTGGCGATGGAATGGTGCGACCGCGGCATCCGGGTCAACGCGATCAGCCCCGGCTACACCGCCACGCCGATGAACCTGCGTCCCGAGGTGGCGGAGCAGGTGAAGCAGTTCGAGTCCGAGACGCCGATGGGCCGGATGGCCTCGGTCGACGAGATGGCGGGCCCGGCAGTGTTCCTGGCCAGCCCGGCCGCGTCGTTCTGCACCGGCGTCGACCTGATCGTCGACGGCGGCTTCACCTGCTGGTAGGCGGCGGGCGGAGCGCCGCGGCCGGGTCTGCGTCAGGAGCGCGGCTGTCGCTGGCCGTGCGAACGCTGCGGCACGCCGCGGTGCAGCGAGAAGTGGGTGTGGATGCCCTTCCACGGCGCGTCGACGGCATCGCGGCGCAGCGCCACGGTGCAGCGGCCGGGCCGCGGGAACCGGCTGCCGTCCTCGGCGATGCCGGTCGAGGTCCACAGGATCGCCGCCGAGGCCATCAGCCGGTCGGGCGAGACCTGGGCGACCAGGCTGCCGGTGTCGAAGGCGAAATCCTCGATGGTCGGCCACACCCGGCGCCACTGTTCCGCCTCCAGCGCCGCCTGGCCGTGGACCTGGTCCTGGAACGTGCCGAAGCCGACCACGTCCTTGTCGAACAGCGCCCGCGCCGGCACGAAGTCCACCGCCGAAACCAGCGCGCCCCACTGTCGGAACCAGTCGGCAATGCTGGCGATGTCGGCCGAATCTGCCATTGTGAACTCCCCCTCGTTGCGTGAATCCGACCGGAGCGATCGATGGCCGCCGCACCCGACACCAACCAACCTGCGACGCTCGTCACCGGCGCGGCCAGCGGCATCGGCGCGGCCACCGCACGCGGCCTGGCCGTGCCCGGTGCCCGCCTGATGCTGCACACGCGGCGCAGCGAGGACAAGCTCGCCGCTGTCGCAGCGGCCTGCCGCGCCGCCGGCGCTACGGTCGAGACCGCGCTGGGCGATCTGGCCGAGCCGCAGACGGCCGATCGGATCGCCGCCGCCGGCCGGGCCGCGTTCGGGCGCATCGACCGCTTCGTTGCCAACGCCGGCAGCGCAGACCGGCGCCGGTTCGGCGAGCTTGGCGAGGCTGATTTCGCGGCGGCGCAGGCGGCGATGCCGCTGGCCTTCTTCCGCCTGGTCACCGCGCTGCTGGACGACCTCGCCGCCTCGCCTTGCGGGCGGGTGGTCGCGGTCAGCTCGTTCGTGGCGCACGTGTTCGGCGTCAACGACACCATCTTTCCCGCCACCGCCGCCGCCAAGGGCGCGATCGAGGCGATGGCCAAGGCGCTCGCCGTCCAGCTGGCGCCGCATGGCGCCACGGTCAACGTGGTGGCGCCGGGCTACACCCAGAAGGACCCGGGCGCGCACCACGCGATCAAGCCGGAGGCCTGGGAAGCGGCCCGGCGGGCGACGCCGTTGCTGAAGCTGGCCCGCCCCGACGACGTCGCCGCCGCCATCGCCTTCTTCCTGTCGCCCGCGGCAGGCCACGTCACCGGCCAGGTGCTGATGGTCGACGGCGGCCTGTCGCTGAAGTAACCGCCCGGTCGAGGGCCGGCGGGTCGCGGCCGTCCCGCCGGTCGCACCAAAAAATACAACATTTTCATGACCTATGTTATTGCGACTTTCCAATCCGGCCTATCTCTGTGGCGATCGTTTCTGCACGGAGTGAGGGTCAAGCCGATGACAAAACTGATGATTCTTTCCGCGACCGCCGTGATCGCCCTTGCCGCCGCCGGCTGCGGCGAGCGCGGCCCCAGCCGTGCGGCGATCGGCGCCGGTGCCGGCGCTGTTGCGGGCGGCGTCGCCGGCAACCAGTTCGGCAGCGGCACCGGCAACGTCGCCGCCACCGTCGGCGGCGCGCTGCTGGGTGCGCTGCTTGGCGGCGCGATCGGCGCCCAGCTCGACGCGGACGAGCAGGCGAAATGGGAACAGGCGACCGCAGGCGCACTGAACGCGCCGGGTCAGACCGTGCAGTGGAACAAGCCGGGCGGCAGCAGCGGCCAGGTCACGGCGATCTCGGCGCCGAGCTACGGCCCGAGCTGCTATCAGGTGAACAACGTGATCACCTTTGCCGATGGCCACCAGGAGGTCAGGGAGAGCTACGTGCGCTACAACGCAGACCGGACGGTACGAGGCCTGCTGATCGCCCGGACCGAACGATGCGCCGGCCGCGCTGGCGCGTCCCGCCGGCCCATTGCCGGCAGGCGGTGCTCAGCGGCGCCAGCAGGCGGCGAGATGGCCGGGCGCCTTGGCCTCCAGCGGCGGCACCTCGGCGCGGCACTGGTCGGTGACCTGCGGGCAGCGCGAGGCGAAGCGGCAGCCGGCCGGCGGATGGATCGGGCTCGGCACCTCGCCGGAATAGACGATGCGGCGGCGCCTGCGCTGCACCTTCGGGTCGGGGATCGGCACGGCCGACAGCAGCGCCTCGGTATAGGGATGCTTCGGGTCGGCATAGATCGCCTCGGCCGGCGCGATCTCCACCAGGTGGCCGGCATACATGATGGCGATGCGGTGCGAGATGTGCTGCACCACCGAGAGGTCGTGGGCGATGAACAGATAGGTCAGCCCCAGCTCCTGCTGCAGGTCCTGCAGCAGGTTGACCACCTGGGCGCGCACCGAGACGTCGAGCGCCGACACCGGCTCGTCGGCGACGATGAACTCGGGCTGAAGTGCCAGCGCGCGGGCGATGCCGACGCGCTGGCGCTGGCCGCCGGAAAAGGCGTGCGGGTGGCGGTCGATGGCGTCGGCCGGCAGGCCGACGCGTTCCAGCAGGTCGACCACCAGCGCGCGCGCCGCGGCCGCGTCGCGGACCAGGCCGTGCACCAGCACCGGCTCGGCCACGATCTCGCCGATGCGCATGCGCGGGTTCAGGCTGGCATAGGGGTCCTGGAAGATCAGCTGCATGTGCCGGCGCAGCTGGCGCAGCGGCTCCCCTTCGACATGGGTGATGTCCTGGCCGCGGAATCGCACGAAACCACGGGTCGCCGGCACCCGGCGCAGGATGGCCCGCCCGGTGGTGGTCTTGCCCGAGCCGCTCTCGCCGACCAGGCCCAGGGTCTCGCCCGGCGCGATCGCGAAGCTGACGTCGTCGACCGCGTGCACGAACAGCTGCGACTGGCCCCAGAAGCCGGAGCGGCCGGCCGGGAAGTGCACCGACAGGCCCTCGACCTCAACCAGCGGCGGCGCGGTGCGGGCGGGCGTTGCGGCCATGTATTCCTGTCCGTCAGGCAGCGCCGAGGCTCCTTCCCGCGACCCGCCGGCCCGGCGCATCGACCGCGGCCCAGGCGTTGGTGAAGGGCCGCACGCACGCCGCCAGCCGCCCCGGGGCAACCTCGCGCAGCGCGGGGTCGTCGGCGCAGGCGCCGTCCGCCGCCGGGCAGCGGCGCATGAAGGCGCAGCCGGCCGGCGGGCCGATCATCCCCGGCGGCGCACCGTCGATGGCGATCAACCGCTCGCGCAGCTCGTCCAGCCGGGGAGTCGAACGCAGCAGGCCCAGTGTGTAGGGATGAGCCGGGTCGTCGAACAGCGCCTCGGCCTCGCCCTGCTCCACCACCCGGCCGGCATACATCACCGCAACCCGGTGGCACAGCCCCGCGACGACGCCGAGGTCGTGGGTGATCAGGATGACCGACAGCCCCAGCTTCTCCTGCAGTTCGGCGATCAGCTCCAGGATCTGCGCCTGGATGGTGACGTCCAGCGCGGTGGTCGGCTCGTCGGCGATCAGCAGCTCCGGCTCGCAGGCCAGCGCCATCGCGATCATCACACGCTGGCGCATGCCGCCGGAGAACTCGTGCGGATACTGGCGCAGCCGCTTGTCCGGCGCGTTGATGCCGACCAGCGCCATCAGCTCGCGCGCCCGGTCCCACGCCGCCTTGCGGCCCATCTTCAGGTGATGGGTCATCACCTCGGTGATCTGGGTACCGACCGTGAACACCGGGTTCAGCGACGTCATCGGGTCCTGGAAGATGATCGCCATCTTGGCGCCGCGCACCGCCGCGGCCGTGCGCCGGCCGGCGGGGCCGAGCAGGGTGTGGCCGCGCCAGCGGATGTCGCCGCCGACGATCTTGCCGGGCACGTGGACCAGCCCCATCGCCGCCTGGGCGGTGACGCTCTTGCCGGAGCCGCTCTCGCCGACGATGCCCAGCGTCTCGCCCGGGCCGACCGCCAGCGAGACGCCGCGGACCGCCTCCACCGTGCCGCGGCGGGTCATGAAGTGGACCCGCAGGTCCTCGATCTCCAGCAACGGCGCGTCCGCGATCATGCCGCCCGCGCCCGGCGCTTCTCGCGCGCGGCCAGCACCCGGGCAAAGCGCTTCTCGCGCTCCTGCGGGTCGGAGGTGATGCGCGCCCAGCTCGCCACCATGTTGATCGCCAGCACGGTGATGGCGATGGCGGTGCCGGGAATGGTCACCAGCCACCAGGCTTTGAACATGTATTCCTTGCCGATCGCCACATCGAGGCCCCAGGAGGTCTGCGGCGGCTGGATGCCGAGGCCGAGGAAGCTCAGCGCCGCCTCGGCCAGGATGATGCGGGCGAACTCCAGGATCGCCAGCGTCAGCAGCGGCGAGGTCAGGTTGGGCAGGATGTGGCGGAACACCACGCGCCAGGACGGGCAGCCGACCATCTCCGCCGCCTCGACATAGGGCAGCTGGCGCACCGACAGCACGATGCCGCGGGTCATGCGGCCGTAGACCATCCAGCCGTTGATCGCCAGCACGATGATCACCGTGGTCATCGACGCGCCGACCACGGCCAGGATGATCAAGGCCAGCAGCAGGCCCGGAAAGGCGATCTGCGTGTCGATCCAGCGCATGATGAAGGCGTCGGTGCGCCCGCCGCGATAGCCGGCGAGCAGACCCATCAGCACGCCGAAGCCGCCGGCCAGCGCCACCACCGCGACGCCGACGATCAGCGAGACCTGGCTGCCGTGGATCAGCCGGGACAGCACGTCGCGGCCCAGATTGTCGGTGCCGAGCACATGCGCCCAGCTGCCGCCCTCCTGCCACACCGGCGGGCGGAACTTGAGCGGCAGGTTCTGGTCGCCGGGCTCGTAGGGCGCCAGCAGCGGTGCGAAGATCGCCATCAGCACCAGCAGCACGAGCACGACGAGGCCGACGAAGCCGGCCTTGTCCTGCCACAGCTCGCGGCCCATGCCGCGCACCGCGGTGAACATCTCGTGCGGCCGGCCGCGGAATGCGGCCCCGCCCATCGCCGCCGCGGTGCCGCGGTCGTCGATCTCGGCCGGCGGCGCGTCGGCCGGCAGCGACGGGACGTCGAGCGATTCGGTCGACATCGCCGGTCAGTCCAGCTTGATGCGCGGGTCGATCGCCTTGTAGGCGACGTCGACCGCGAGGTTGATGACCACCACCATGATCGCGACGGTGAACACGATCGCCTGCAGCAGGATCAGGTCCTGCCGCTCGATCGACTGGATCGCGGTCAGGCCGAGGCCGGGCCAGGCGAACACGCTCTCCACCACCACGGTATAGCCGGCGAGCGCGCGGATGAACTCCCATGCCGCCAGCGTCAGCACCGGCACCGCGGCGTTGCGCAGCGCGTGCACGCCGACAACGCGCAGGAACGGCATGCCCTTGGCCTCGGCCGTCTTGGTATACTGCGCGTTCAGCTCGTCGATCATCTGCGAGCGCACCACCATCACCAGCCGGGTCAGCGCCGGCAGCGCCAGCGTGATCGCCGGCAGGATGATCGAGGTGGCCTTGAAATTGCCGGCCGGCGGCAGCCAGCCGAAATTGACCGCGAACACCACGATCAGGATCAGGCCGAGCCAGAATTGCGGAATCGACAGGCCGAGCAGGCTGAGCAGCACGGTCAGCCGGTCGACCCAGCTGCCGGGCCTGAGCGCGGCGAGGATGCCGAGCGGGATCGCCAGCAGGATGGCGAGGCCGAGGCCGGCGCCGACCAGCAGCAGCGTGTTGGGCAGGCCCTCGAACACGATGTCCATCGCCGGCCGGTGCTGCCACAGGCTCTCGCCGAAATCGAGGGTGACCAGGTCGCCGAAGAAGTCGGCGAACTGCACCGGGATCGAGCGGTCGAAGCCGAGCTGCGCCTCGAACGCGGCCCGCTGCTCCGCCGTTGCCTCCAGCGGCAGCATCACGCGGACCGGGTCGCCGATCATGCGGGTGACCACGAAAACGACCACGGTCACGCCCAGGATCACGACCAGGCCGTGCCGCATGCGCGCCAGCATGAATCGACCCATCGGCCCCTCCGGAAGCGGCAGGCGGGCGACGGCCGGTTCCCCGCCGCCGCCCGCCCGGCCTCGCCGTCAGACTATTCGGCGACTGCCATTTCGCTGACCAGCAGCTTGGCGTCGACCCGCGGGGTCCACTGCAGCCGCTCGGACATGCCGTAGATGTCCTCGATGTTCAGCAGCCACAGGAAATAGGCCTGGTCGAATGCCAGCTGCACCGCCTCGTGGTACAGCGCCTCGCGCGTGGCCACATCGGTCTCGGTCCGCGCCTGGTCGATCAGGTCGGCCAGGTGCTGGTCCTGGTTCGACGCGCCGATGCCGCCCTGATGGTAGTAGGCCGAGAACGGACGGTCGGCGTCGAGCAGCTCGTTCGAGCTGACCACGAAAATGGCGTCGCCGCGGGTCTCGCGGTCGAACAGCCGGTTCAGATACTCGTCGAACTCGAAGATGCGCACGACCGGGGTCACGCCCACCTCCTGCCAGAAGCCGGCAATCACTTCGACCAGCTCGCGGTCCTTCAGCCAGCGGCCGGAGGTGCCGATGATCTCCACCTCGGTGCCGACGGCGCCGGCCTCCTCCAGCAGGGCGCGCGCCTTGTCCGGGTCGTAGGGATAGCCGGCGACGGCCGGGTTGTAGCCGAAGAACGACGGCGCCAGCAGCTGGCCGTGCGCCACCTGCGCATAGCCCTCGAACAGGTTCTGCGCCAGCACCTCCTTGTCGACGGCGTAGTTCAGCGCCTGGCGCACCCGCACGTCCTGGGTCGGCCCGCTGATCGCCGACAGGATGACGATCGGCAGCTCGAGGCCGGAGACGTGCGCCGCCTGCGGCACCTGGTCGACGAATTCCGGCTGCAGGTTGGTGATCAGGTCGTATTCGCCCGCCAGCAGGCCGGCCAGCCGGGTGCCGGATTCCTCGACGAACCGGTAGTTGACCGTATCGATCGCCGGCGCCGCGCCCCAATAGTCCGGGTTGGCGGTCAGCGTGATGGCGCTGCCGCGCTGCCACTCCTGGAACGCATAGGGCCCGGTTCCGACCGGATGCTCGCCGAAGCCCTCTTCCTGCGAGGCCTGCGGCGGCACCATCTTCATCCAGTACATCCGCGCCGGCAGGATCGGGTCGGGGCCGGAGGTGAGGATGTGCACCGTGGTCGGGTCGACCGCCTCGGCGCCGGTGATGGTTGAGAAGAACGAGCTCTGCTCGGAGTTGAACGCGGGGTCGATGATGCGGGTGACGCTGTGCACCACCGCGGCGGCATCGAACGGCTCGCCGTTATGGAAGCTGACGCCCTCGCGCAGCTTGAATTCCCAGGTGGTGGCGTCGACCTGGGTCGGCGCGGCGGCGGCCAGGCCCGGCACCAGCTCGCCCGACGCGGTCCGCGCCATCAGCGTCTCGTAGATGTTGTCGTTGACCGCGCGCTCGCCGCCATCGTCGCGCTGCTGCGGGTCCAGCGTCGTCGGCTCCGATCCGATCGCGATCGTGACCTCGGCGGCGAAGGCCGGCGCCATCAGGCCGGCGGCGACGGCCGCTCCGAGGACAAACCTAGGCAGAATGTCCAACCCCATCAGTCAAACTCCCCCGTCCATTCTGTGCCCGCCGCAGCGGGGCGCTCTTGGGTCGCACGCCGCCCGGCCCGAGCGGAATAGGCGACAGCGCGCGATGATGGTATACAATGAACAACAGCGTCAAGGATTCGCCACGGAGGACACCGCAATTGGACGGCACGCAGCAAGGCTTGCCCGACGATGGCGCGCTCGCGCTCGGCCAGCGCCACCAGTCGCTGAACGACATGGTGACGGCGGCGCTGCGCGACGCGATCCTGGCGGGCCGGTTCAAGCCCGGCGAGCGGCTGGTCGAGGACCGCATCGCCCGCATGTTCGGCGTGTCGCGCAACCCGGTGCGCGAGGCGCTGAAGACGCTGCGCAGCGAGGGCATCGTCGAGATCGCGCCGCGCCGCGGCGCCTCGGTCGCCGCGCTTTCGGTCGACGAGGCGCGCGAGGTGATCGAGCTGCGCGCCGCGCTGGAAGGCCTGTGCGCCCGGCTGGCGGCGCGCCGCTGTACGCCCGAGGCCGGCCGGCGGATGGCAGAGATCCTGCGCGCGGGCGAGGCCGCCGCGTCGCGCAACGACCTGGCGGCGTTGCGCGACCTCAACGACGCCTTCCACGTCGCCCTGGCCGAGGCCGGCGCCAACCGGCATCTGGCCGATTTCATGGGCACGCTCAGGGCCAAGACCTACTGGCTGTTCGCCCGCATCTCCGAGGAGCGGGCGCGCGAATCCTGGAACGAGCACGCCGCGATCCTTCGCGCGGTGCTGGAGGCGGACCAGGAGCTGGCGGCGCTGCTGGCCAGCCGGCATGTCAGTTCGGTCGGCGACCAGCTGCTGGAGCGCGACAGCGCCGGCGTCGTCGGCGAGCCGCGCCGGGAAGCGGCGGCGTGCGCCTGATCGGCGACGCCGAGGTCCGTGCCCACGCCGACCTCGGCGCCGCCGTCGACGCGGTCGCCGCCGCCTTTGCCGACCAGGCCGCCGGCCGGGCGGCGATCCAGGCGCGCCAGCGCATCGCCGCCGGCAGCACCAAACTCAGCACCATGGCGGCCGTGCTGCCGTCGCAAGGCATCGCCGGCGCCAAGATCTACACCACCGTCGACGGCCGCTTCCGCTTCGTGGTGCTGCTGTTCGACGCGAACAGCGGCGCCCCGCTGGCCTGCATGGAGGCGGACGCCTTCACCGAGATCCGCACCGCCGCGGTGACCGCGGCCGTCGCGCAGGCGCTGGCCCGGCCCGACGCCGACGTTCTGACGGTCTACGGCACCGGCGTGCAGGGGCGGGCCCACGCCCGGGCGCTGGCCCGCCGGTTCCAGCTGGTGGAAATCCGCTTCGTCAGCCGCGGCGATGCCGCCGCCTGCTGTGCCGCCATTGCCGACGAGACCGGGGTGCGGACCGTGCCGGCGGCCGGCGACGCCGCGCTGGCGGGCGCGCGTCTGGTCGTCACCGCCACGCGGTCGAAGACGCCGGTGCTGTCCGGCGACGCCCTGGCCGCCGGCAGTTTCGTCGCCGCGGTCGGCTGCACCCTGCCCGATGGCGCCGAGCTCGATGCCGCCGCCTTCCGGCGGGCCGAGCGGGTGGTGGTGGAGTGGGCGCCGCAGGCCTTCGCCGAGGCCGGCGACCTGATCCTGGCAGAGGCCGCCGGTGCGCTGCGCCGCGACGCCGTTGTCGAGGCGGCGACGGCGCTGGCCGCGCCGGATGCGCACCGGGTCTCCGAAGGCGGCGTGCTGGTGTTCAAGTCGGTCGGCATCGCACTGGAGGACGTGGCGGTCGCCGGCGCGGTCTGGCGCAGCATCGCCGGCGGCTGAACCGGGCCGGTCGGCGGCGGCACAACGGTCTTGATCCCGAAAAAGGATTGTATACAGTATCCGGACTTTCGAGCGCCGGCATGTCGAGGAGGATCGGTCAGATGGCGAAAAGCGCGTTCCGCGAGAAGGTCGAGGCGGCGATCCAGGGCCGCCATTCCAAGGTGCATCCGTGGAGCGAGGCCTGGGTGACCGGCGGGCTGAACCGCGAGCTGCTCGGCGAATGGGCCAAGCAGCACTATCACTACGTCCATCATTTCCCGTGGTGGTGCGGCACGGTCTACGCCAACGCGCCGGACCAGCAGATCCGCGAGTTCCTGCTCGAGAACATGATGGAGGAGGAAGGCTTCGTCGGCGAGGAGGGCTTCCCGCAGGTCAAGCACACCGACCTGCTGATCGAGTTCGCCGAGCATTGCGGCAAGAGCCGCGCCGAGATCGAGAACGCCCAGCTGAACGGCGAGCTGCTGCCGGAGACGCTGGGCCTGCAGTCCTGGTGCTTCCGCCAGTCATACCGGCCGACCCACGAGGCGGTCGCCGGCCTGCTGGTCGGGCTGGAGAGCCAGGTGCCGCAGATCTACAGCCGCACCACGCCGCCGCTGATCGAGCAATACGGCTTCACCGAGGAGGAGGTCGTGTTCTTCCGGCTGCACATCATCGCCGACACCGAGCACGGCGAGCGCGGCTTCGAGATCCTCGAGCGGCTGGCCGACAGCGACGAGAAGAAGGAGGCGTGCATCCGCTGCGTCAAGGAAGCGACGATGATGCGCCGGCTCTATCTCGACGGCCTGTACAACAAGTACCTGGCCGAGCCGATGCAGGTCGCCGCTGAGTAGACGCACTGATCCGTAGCCCGGATGGAGCGAAGCGCAATCCGGGACCCCTGACAATGCTGCCGAGTGCCCCGGATTGCGCTTCGCTCCATCCGGGCTACAAGTGGGCGGTCACCCACGGGAGAGAACTGCCCTCATGATCACCAAGCAGGCGCTCGACCTCGCCGAGGCCGAGTTGATTCTGGACGCCGCCCAGCGCAAGGCCGAGGAACTCGGCAACAAGCACGTCATCTGCATCGCCGACGACGCCGGCTATCCGATCGCGCTGCGCCGGCTCGACGGCGCCAAGGTGACCAGCGTGCAGATCGCCGAGAACAAGGCGTTCACCGCCGCCGGCCATCGCCGCGTCACCCATACCTTCACCAACACCTATCCGGGCGAGGAGGCCTGGGGCATCTTCACCCAGCACGGCGGCCGGATCACGGTGTTCGTCGGCGGCTTCCCGATCTATGTCGACGGCCAGGTCGTCGGCGGCATCGGCGTGTCCGGCGGCAACGGCGAGCAGGACATCGCGGTGTGCGAGGCCGGCATCCAGGCCTTCGCCGACCACATGCAGCGCACCGGCGGCGGTGCCGTCACAGTTCCGGACCAGGCGAAGAAGGCGTGAGCGCGAACCTGAATTTCGTCGCCGGTCAGTGGCGGCCGGCCGCCACCGGCCGCAGCTTCGAGCGTCGCAACCCGGCCGACACCGACGACCTGATCGGCGCCTTCCCCGCATCCGGCCCGGCCGATGTCGAGGCGGCGGTCGCCGGCCTGCGCCGCGGCGCGGCGGCGTGGGCGAAGTCGTCGCCGGAGCAGCGCATGCAGGTGCTGGAGCGCATGGCCGAGCTGATGCTGGCCCGCACCGACGAGCTGGCCCGCGAGCTGACCCGCGAGGAAGGCAAGACCCTGGCCGAGTCGTCCAACGAGGTGAAGCGGACCGCCGCCAATTTCCGGCTCTATGCCGGCGAGGCGCTGCGGCTGCGCGGCGAGACCTTCCCGGCCGAGGGCGGCCAGATCGTGATGACCCTGCGCCGGCCGGTCGGCATCGTCGCGGCGATCACGCCGTGGAACTTCCCGATCTCGATCCCGGCCCGCAAGATCGGCCCGGCGCTGGCCGCCGGCAACGCGGTGCTGTTCAAGCCGGCCGGGCTGACCCCGCTGATGGGCCAGCGGCTGGTCGAGCTGCTGCTGGAGGCGGGGCTGCCGGCGGAGGCGATCGCCCTGGTCCAGGGCAGCGGCGCCGAGGTCGGCGATGCCGTCGTCGCCGGCGCCAACGCGGTGACCTTCACCGGCAGCTACGCCACCGGCTGCGGCATCTATGCCAAGGCCGGGCCGGAGCGGCGCACCCAGCTGGAGATGGGCGGCAAGAACCCGTGCATCGTGCTGGAGGACGCCGACCCCGAAGTGGCCGCGACCGTCATCGCGCGCGGCGCCTTCGGGCTCAGCGGCCAGGCCTGCACCGGCACCAGCCGGGTGCTGGCGGTCGGCAGCATCTACGACGCGGTGGTCGAGAAGGTGGCCGCCAAGGCCGCGGCGATCGCGGTCGGCAACGGCCTGCATCAGGGCGTCGGCATGGGCCCGCAGGCCAGCGAAGGCCAGATGAACACGGTGCTGGGCTATGTTGCGCTCGGCCGCGAGGAAGGCGCCCGGCTGGTCGCCGGCGGCGAGCGCGTCACCGGCGAAGGCTGCGACAAGGGCTGGTTCGTGCGCCCGACGGTGTTCGCCGACGTGCCCGCCGGCGCGCGCCTGCAGCGCGAGGAGATCTTCGGGCCGGTCGTCGGCCTGCAGCGGGTCGACGACCTCGACCAGGCGCTGGCCATGGCCAACGACGTCGAATACGGCCTCGCCGCATCGCTGGTCACCCGCGACCTCGGCAAGGCGATCGACTTCGCCGAGCGCATCGACGCCGGCGTGATCAAGGTGAACAGCCCGACCACCGGCGTCGCGCTGACCGCGCCGTTCGGCGGGATCAAGCATTCGTCGAACCAGACCTACAAGGAACAGGCGGGCCACGGCGTGATGGACTTCTACACCACCACCAAGACCGTCTACCTCGCCGGCTGACGGAGTGGCCGCGGCGTGACCCTCGCCGACCTGATGGTTACCGACTGGACGACGTTCGCCTTCGCCTCGCTGGTGGTCGCGCTTGCCGCGCTGGTGCAGGGCTCGATCGGCGTCGGCTTCGGCATCGTCGCCGCGCCGATCCTGGCGGTGATCGACCCGGTGATGGTGCCGGGGCCGCTGCTGGTGCTGGCGCTGGGCCTGGCCGTGCTGCTGGCGATCCGCGAACGCTCGCAGATCCGTTACGGCGACCTCGCTTCGGCGCTGGCCGGGCGTATTCCGGCCTCGTTCCTGGCCGGCCTGGTGGTGGGTCTGCTGCCGCCGGAGCAGTTCCTGGTCATCTTCGCGCTGATGATCCTGGCCGGCGTGGGCCTCAGCCTGTCCGGCTGGCGGGTCGAGGCCTCCAAGCGCAACCTGTTCATCGCCGGCACTGCCTCCGGCTTCATGGGCACCATCACCTCGGTCGGCGCGCCGCCGATGGCGATCGTGTACCAGAACGTCGCCGGGCCGCAGATGCGCGCCACCATCGCCGCCTATTTCACCGTCGGCGCGGCGATGTCGATCGCCGCGCTGGCCGCGTTCGGCGCCTTCGATTGGCACGACCTGGCGCTGAGCGTGAAGCTGATCCCGGCGATGGCGATCGGCTTCGCCGTGTCCGGCCTCGCCGCCAGGCTGGTCGACAAGGGTTACGTCCGCACCGGCGTGCTGGCAATCTGCACCCTCTCGGCCGGCCTGCTGCTGGTCAAGGCGCTGTGGTGAGGGGATAGACGACGGATGGGCGACGCGGTGCTGCTGGAGGCGAAGAGCTATACCGACCCGATAACCTTCCAGGCCGAACGCAAGGCCATCTTCGGCACCGGCTGGCAGGTGGTGGCGCCGGCCGCCAGCCTCGACGGCGAAGGCAGCTATGCCGCGCTGGGCCTGGGCGGCTGGCCGCTGTTCGCGATCCGCGGCGACGACGGCGCGGTGCGCTGCTTCCGCAACGTCTGCTCGCACCAGAAGATGCCGGTGCTGGACAACGGCCGCGGCCGCTGCGCCCAGGTCCGCTGCCGCTTCCACGGCTGGACCTACGACACGCGCGGCCGGCTGGTCTCCGCCCCGCAGCCGGTGGCGCCCGACGACGGCGACCTGGCCAGATACCCGCTGGAAGTCTTGCAGCAGGCGGAAGCCGGCGGGCTGGTCTTCGTGCGGCTGGATGCGCGCAGCGGCGACGCGCCGGCGGCCGGCGACATCCCGCTCGACGGGCTGGCGCATTGCGGCGCCGAGACGCGCGCGCTGAACCCGAACTGGAAAGCCGTGCTCGACGTGCTGGTCGACGGCCCGGCCAGCCCGGCGCCGGGCGCCGGCGGCCGCTACGCCTGGCTGTGGCCGACCACCGGCCTGTGGGCGGAACCGGACGGCACGGTAGTGATGCAGGTCGTGCCCCGCACCTTCCGCAAGACCGAACTGCACCTGCACGGCCTCGGCGCCGACGCCGACGCGGTGATGGCGCGGGCGTCGGCGTGGGCCGACCGCGTCGCCGCCGCGGCGGAGGCGCGCCAGCAGGCCGCCGAGGCCGGTGCCCCGGCGGACGCCGCGACGGCGCAACGGCTGGCGCCGCTGCACGACTGGATCAGGACCCGGCTGCAGGAGATGGCGGCATGAGCGCGACACCCACCGCAAAGACCGCGCTGGTCACCGCGTCCGGCAAGGGCATCGGCGCGGCCATCGCCCGCCGGCTCGCCGCCGACGGCTGGAACGTGGCGACCCTGTCGCCGTCGGGCGGCGCCGAGCGGCTGGCGGACGAGATCGGCGGCTTCGGCGTCACCGGCTCGCTGACCGAGGAAACAGACCTCGACCGGCTGGTCGACGGGGCGAAGGCGCGCTTCGGCCGCATCGACGCCGTCGTGGTCAATGCCGGCCACGCGCCCAAGGGCACGCTGCTGGAGTTGACCGACGACCAGTGGCAGGGCGCCTACGACCTGCTGTTCGTCAGCGCGGTCCGGCTGATCCGCAAGGCGACGCCGGCGCTGGTCGCGGCCGGCGGCGGCTCGGTGGTGATCATGTCGTCCTTCGCTGCCGCGGAGCCGGAGGAGACCTTCGCCACCTCGGCCTGCATGCGCGCCGCGCTGGTCAACTTCGCCAAGATCTACGCCGACACCCAGGCCAGGCACGGCATCCGCATCAACACGGTGCTGCCCGGCTATATCGACAGCCTGCCGGAAAAGGCGGAGCGGCGGGCGAAGATCCCGCTCGGCCGCTACGGCCACGCCGCCGAGGCCGGCGGCCTGGTCTCGTTCCTGCTGTCGGACGACGGCGCCTATCTGACCGGGCAGTGCCTCCGGCTCGATGGCGGGCTGGTCCGCGCGCCTTGAGCCGGGCCATGCCGCCGGAGGGGACGATGACGATCAAGGCGCTGACCGGGACCCGCGCGCCCAAGTTCGGGACCTTCCTGGTCGAGTTCGCCACGCCGGGCATCGGCCACATCCTGAAGGCCGCCGGCTGCGATTTCGTGCTGGCCGACATGGAGCACAGCGGTTTTGGCATCGACACCGTCAAGACGCTGCTGCGCGCGCTGGAAGCCGCCGCCCTGCCCGCCATCGTCGGCATGCCCGGCAAGAACCCGGACGATCTCGCGCGCTGTCTCGACATCGGCGCCGAGGCGGTGATGTCGCCGATGGTCGACGGCGTCGACGAGGCCCGTATCGCCGCGGCGCGCACCCGCTATCCGCCGCGCGGCACCCGCGCGGTCTCGGTGCAGGTCGGCCACGACCGCTATGCGCCGGGACCGGTGCTGGACAAGCTGCGGGCGGCCGACGCCCGCACGGTCTATTTTGCCAAGATCGAAACGGTCGCCGGGCTGGACGCGGTCGAGGAAATCGCCGCTCTTGACGGCCTCGACGGGCTGTGGATCGGGCACTATGACCTCAGCGTCAGCATGGGCATTCCGGGCGCGTTCGACGATCCCCGCTTCGCCCAGGCGACCGCGCGCATCGTCGAGGCGGCGCTGACCAACCGCCGGGCGCTCGGCCGCATCGCCGCGACGCCTGCGGAAGGGCTGGCACTGATCGAGCAGGGCTTCGACTTCATCGCCTATTCGGGCGACGCCTGGCTGCTGCAGGCGGCGCTGGCCGACGGCATCGCCCGAATGCGCCAGGCCCGCATCGCCCAGGATCGGGGCTGACGCGCCGGCCCGGAGAGCAACCGGCCCCAGGGGCGATACCGCTGGGGCCGGGCCGGCTGGCCTGCGCCGCCGGGTGCTTCTCTGCTCTATGCTTGCCGCCGGTCCTGCGACGGGCGGCTCAATCGTCCGAATTGTCGACCGGCCCGGCCGGGTCGCACGTGACGTCTGCCGTGAGTCCGCTCAGGCCGTGGGCCCCGCATCGCGGCGAGGCCCGAACCGATGGGTCGGTGGTTCCATGCTGTTACGCACCCTCCCTGGTCAGTTGCCACACGGACGGCGGCGTACGCCGCTGCGGGCGCCGAGGGCGCGGACCGGTCGCTGTCGGGATCGACAGCGGGTTGCGCATGCGTAGTCGCCGTCAACTGCAGGCTGACTCCGCAGCGGCCCGCCGTCAAGTGACAATGTCGGCCCGACCGGCCTGCCTCGGTTCGAGATTCTCGCGCTCATAGGCCAGGGCCGCGCGGAACACGATCCAGCCGACCCACAGGCTGGCGGCGGCGCCGACGGCGCCGACGATCTCCGCGACCAGCGCCGGCAGCTCCCACATGCCGACGAGACTCCAGGCCAGCGCGGCGTCCACCAGCAGCAGTTCGGCGACGATCAACGTGGCCACGGCAAGGGCCACGACGACCGCGAAGGCGCGGACGGCCCCGCGCCGGGGCCGGGCGACGGCGCCCCCGACGGCAACAGACTTCATGATGTGCGGTATCCGGAAGGACGGGTCCGGGGCGTGGGCCCACGCGCGGCCATGCATCCCCCCAACGCGATGCACGGCCGATCGATCTCCGTCGCGCTGCGCGCCACCAAGATCAGGACTCGTCTGCCTCAGAAAGGGCCCCTGGCAGCCGGCTGCAATGCGCCGGCCGATCGGGCCGAATCCGACTGCACGGGATGCCAAGCCGGGGTTGCGCCCGTCCGCGGCAGTCGTTGGCTGAAGATGTGCCCCGGCGCAGGTCGCGCCGCAAGGGGGTCCGCCACATATATTTTTTTCGCCACACGTCGGCGCGCGGCATCGATTGCCAAGCCGTGCGGTCGCCCATATCCTCGGCCGGTCCGAGGGGGAGCTCGTGTACGGTATGCCGCGATACCTGATTGCCGTCGATGTCGGCGGCACATTCACCGACTATGTCTGCTACGACCGCGACAGCGGCACCGTCGAAGCCTGGAAGACGCCGAGCACGCCGCAGGACCCGACCGACGGGCTGATCCGCGGCCTGCGGCAGGTGGCCGACCCGGCGGCGATCGAGACCATCCGGCTCGGCACGACCATCGCCACCAACGCGATCCTGGAGCGCAAGGGGGCAGAGATCGCCTTCCTGGCCACCGCTGGGTTCCGCGACACGCCGTTCATCCAGCGCGGCAACCGCCGCGACCACTACGACATCACCTGGATCAAGCCGGAGCCGCTGGTCAGCCGCCGCCACTGCCACGACATCCCCGAGCGGATCGACCGCGACGGCCGCGAGGTGAGCCCGCTGGACGAAGACGCGGTGCGCGCGGTGGCGCGCAGGCTGCGCGAAGAGGGCGCGGTGCAGGCGGTCGCGGTCAGCTACCTGTTCTCCTTCCTCGACCCGGCGCACGAGCGGCGCACGGCCGAGATCCTGGCCGAGGAACTGCCCGGCGTGCCGGTCTCGATCTCGTACGACGTGCTGCCGCGCTGGAAGGAATACGAGCGCGCCTCGACCACCATCGCCGACGCCTACCTCAAGCCGAAGGTCGCGCCCTATCTAAGCCGCATGCGCGCCCGCGTGCGCGAGGCGGCGCCCAACGCCCGCATCTCGGTGATCAAGTCGAACGGCGGCGAGATGACGGTGGAGGCGGCGGCCGGCGCGCCGATCCACATGACCGTCTCCGGCCCCAGCGGCGGGGTGATCGGCGCGGCGATGCTGGCCCGCCAGATCGACCGGCCGAACATGGTGACGCTCGACATGGGCGGCACCTCGACCGACTGCTCGACCATCGTCGGCTTCGACCAGAGCTTCACCACGTCGTTCGAGATCGAGTGGGGGCTGCCGATCCAGGTGCCGATGATCGACATCCGCACCATCGGCGCCGGCGGCGGCTCGATCGCCTGGGTCGACAAGGGCGGCATGCTGCGGGTCGGCCCGCAGAGCGCCGGCGCGGACCCGGGCCCGGCCTGCTACGGCACCGGCGACCTGCCGACGGTCACCGACGCCAACCTGCTGCTGGGCCGGATCGACCCCGGCAACTTCCTGGGCGGCGCGATGAAGCTGGACCCGGCGCGGGCGCGGACCGCGGTGGCCGGCGTCGCGGCCAAGATCGGCTACACGCCCGAGAACTGCGCGCTGGCCATCGTGCAGATCGCCAACACCAACATGGTCGGCGCCCTGCGCGCCGTGCTGCTGGAGCGCGGCCACGACCCGCGCGACTTCACGCTGTGCGCCTTCGGCGGCGCCGGGCCGCTGCACGTCGGCGCGCTGATGGCAGAGGCCGGCATCGACCACGGGCTGGTGCCGAACCATCCGGGCCAGTTCTCCGCCTACGGCTTCACCACCGCCGACGCCCGGGTCGACCGCCACCGTACGGTGCAGACCACGTCGGCCGCCTTCGACCCCGCTGCCGCCCAGGCGGTGATGCAGGAACTGATCGACGACGGCGTCGCCGAGCTGCGCCAGCAGGGCCATGCCGGCGAGCTGGAAATCCAGGCCGCCGTCGACATGCGCTATTTCGGCCAGAACTACGAGCTGGAGGTGCCGCTGCCGGCCGGCGGGCTGCGCGACACCGCCGCGCTGTGGCAGGCGTTCCACGCCGGCCACAAGGCCCGCTACGGCTTTGCGATGCCCGGCTCGCTGATCGAGGTCACCACCTTCGTCGTCACCGTGATCGGGCGCACCGAAAAGCCGGCCGCGCCGAGCCTGGCGGCGGCGACCGGCCCGGCCGAACCGGTCGGGCGCCGCCCGGTGACGTTCCACGACGGCACCCACGACACCGCCGTCTTCGACCGCGCCGGCCTGCGCGCCGGCCATGTGATCGAGGGCCCGGCGCTGATCGAGGAGGCCGCCTCGGTCACCGTGCTGCCGGCCGACCAGCGCTGCCGCGTCGACGGCTTCGGCAACCTGCACCTCGCCTTCAAGGAGGGCCCGCAATGACCGCCACCGGCCGGCCCGCCCGCGACGTGGTCGCGATGAACGTGGTCAACTCGACCATGGTCGCGATCTGCCGCGAGATGGGCATCACCCTGATGAAGACCGCCTACTCGACCATCTTCAACGAAGGGCTGGACTTCACCTGCGCCATCGCCGCGCCGAACGGCGACATGATCGCGGTCGCCGACTACTGCCCGGCCCAGATCGGCGGCATGCCGCTGGTGATCAAGACCTCGCTGCGCGAGCTGGCGCTGGACGGCATCGACCCCGGCGACGTGATCATCCACAACGACCCCTATCGCGGCGGCCTGCACACGCCGGAGCACACGCTGTTCAAGCCGATCTTCGTCGACGGCACGCTGGTCGGCTATGCCGTCGCGATCGGCCATGTCTCGGAGACCGGCGGCAGCGTGCCCGGCGGCTTCGCCGCGGAGGCGACCGAGATCTTCCACGAGGGCCTGCGGGTGCCGCCGGTGAAGATCAAGCGCCGCGGCGAGGACGTCGACGACGTCTGGCGCCTGCTGCTGGCCAACGTGCGCACCCCGCGCGAGAACTACGGCGACTATCGCGCGCTGATCGCATCGGTCGACCTGGGCGAGGCGCGGATGGTCGACCTGATCCGCCGCTACGGCATCGAGACCTTCGAGCGCACGGTGGCCGACCTGCTTGACTACTCGGAACAGCGGATGCGGGCCGAGATCCGCGCGATCCCCGACGGCGTCTACCGCTTCGAGGACTGCATGGAGGACGACGGCATCGAGGACCGGCCCTATTTCATCCGCGTCGCCTGCCACGTCATGGACGACGAGCTGGTGGTCGATTTCGCCGGCTCCGACCGCCAGGCCCGCGGCGCGATCAACGCCACCCTCGGCGTCACCTGGTCAGCCAGCTACAATGCCGTGCTGCACGTCACCGACCCGTCGATCCCGAAGAACTCCGGCTGTTTCAGGCCGATCCGCGTGCTGGCCGAGCCGGGCACGGTGGTCAACGTCGACTTTCCGGCGCCGGAGGTCGGCGGCAACACCGAGACCCACCCGCGCATCGCCTACACCGTCGTCGGCGCGCTGGCCCAGGCGGTGCCGGACCGCGCGCCGGCCACCGACGCCGGCACACACTGCAACTTCCTGTTCGGCGGCACCGACCCGCGCAGCGGCGACTACTACGTCTGCTACGACTTCCTGTCGGCCGGCTGGGGCGGGCGGCCGTTCGCCGACGGCAACAATGCGGTCAACTGCATCAACGGCAACTGCCGGATGATCCCGACCGAGGTGTTCGAGGCGCGCTATCCCTGGCTGGTCGAGGAGATGGCGCTGGTCGCCGACAGCGGCGGCGCCGGCACCTATCGCGGCGGCCTCGGCGTCACCAAGCGGATCGTCTGCCGCGACGCGCCGATCACCGTCAGCCACATGGGCGACCGCCACAAGCGCGCGCCGTGGGGCCTGCGGGGCGGCCGGCCGGCCGGCAAGGCCTCGCTGGTGATCCAGCGCAAGGGCGAGGACGGCTGGCACACGGTGGTCGCCGGCGAGGGCCGGGTCAGCCCGTCCAAGTTCGCCGGCCTGACCATCAACCCCGGCGACCGCGTGTGGCTGACCACCGGCGGCGGCGGCGGCTGGGGCGACCCGCAGGGCCGCGACCGCGCCGCGGTCGCGCACGACCTCGCCGAGGGCTGGATCTCGGCGGAGCACGCGGCCGCCGACTATGGCGTGACGCCGGGCAAGGACTAGGACGATGCGGTTCGCCGACAAGCGCTATTACGTCGAAGCCTATGTGAAGTGCGCCAATTGCGGCGTGCTGCTCTACGACGAGGCCGTGCGGCCGACGCCCGACGGGCCGCCATTCTGCTCCGACTGGTGTGCCCAGTGGCACGCGGAGCGGGCCGCCGGCCGCGCGCCGCAGCTCAAGCTTCCGCGCGACGCCGACGGCGACTGACCGGTCGCGGCGCCGGCGGGGACGGCGATGCGCCGCGACTGCCGGTCGTGCGAGCATCATTGGCGCGCCCGCCGTTTCATTCGCCGCAGTCCTTGGCCAATACTTCGCGGATGCCGCGGCGCGCCGCCAATTAGGCCGTGGTTAATGACTGCCGCCTAGTCTGTCCGTCGATCCGTCCAGCAATCGATCGCGGCAGGGCATGAACATCCAACCGACCGGCGCGGCGCTCGCGGGCGTCGCCAAGTTCGATCCGGCTCCGACGCCCCGGCGCAGCGGCCGCATCGACGACCTGGAAGGCCAGCTCGACGCGCTGACAAGGCGCGCCCGTTTCGCCGTGATCCATGCCGGCAGCAACGCCAGCCACGGCGCCGTGATCCACTCCACGGTACACACGCGCTCGTGGAAGAGCTACGAGCCGGTGGCGCAGGACATCGCCGCCGCGCTGCGCCGGATCGGCTGCCGCGATGTCGCGGTGCTGCCGGAGGACATGCACCTGGGCGCGCGCCTGCGCGCCGAGGCCACCGACCTCGCCTGGCTCAACACCGGCGGCGTCCAGGGCTACGACCCGGTCTGCCACGCGCCGGCCATGCTGGAGCTGTGCGGCGTGCCCTATGTCGGCCACGACCCGCTGATCGCGTCCACGCTCGACAACAAGCACGCCTTCAAGCGCGAGCTGATGGCGCTGGGCCTGCCGACCGCGCGCTTCACCACCTGGCACATGGGCCGCGGCCCGCTGGTGCCGGCGGAGGCGCGCCAGTTCCGCAAGGCGTTCGGCGAGTATGACGGGCCGTTCATCGTCAAGCCGGTTTCCGGCCGCGCCTCGCTGCACGTGCACAAGATCGACAACATCGCCGACCTGCCCGGCTGCGTCGCCGCGGTGCACGAGATCACCCAGAACCACGTGCTGATCGAGGAATACCTGCCCGGCCGCGAGTTCTGCGTCGCCGTCTGCGGGCCGGTCACCGCCCAGGGCGGCCGGCTGGAGCGGCGCGACCGGCCCTTCGCCTTCTCCGCCCTGGAGCGGGTGCTGCGGCCGGACGAGGACATCTTCACCTCGATGGACGTCTGCCCGATCACGCAGGCGCGCCTGCGCGTGCTCGACCCCGCGGTCGACGGCGCACTGGTGGCGGAGCTGGAGCAGCTGGCCCGCGACGTCTTCAACGACATGTGCCTGGAGACGCTGGTCCGCGTCGACATCCGCGCCGACGCCGCCGGCCGCCTGCACGTGCTCGAGGCCAACCCGAAGCCCGATCTGAAAGCCCCGGCCGACGGCCGCACCAACCTGGTCTGCGCCGGGCTGGTGCGCCACGGCATGGACTATGACGACCTGGTGTTGTCGCTGCTTGCCGACCGCATCGACACGATCTTCGGCCAGCGCCGCGGCACCGGCCACCACCTTCTCTCCCTGGTCCGCTGACGGCGGGCGGCGCGGCGACGCGGTGATGGCAGCCCCGACAAGCCTCAGGCAGCGCCTGGTCGATGCCGTCGCCATGTTCCTGGTGGCTGCCGTCTCGCTGATGCTGCTGATGTACATCGGCTTCGGCGAGGGGCAGCGCACCTACCAGCACTACTACCTCGACAAGCTGGCCGCGCAGGCCCGCGTGCTGCAGACGTCGCTGGACGGCTATCTGCGCCGCGGCCTGCCGCTGAACCAGTTCGTCGGCTTCGCGACCAAGGCCGATCCGTTCACCCAGACCGACCCGTCGATCGTCGCCATGACGGTCTACGACCCCGCCGGCGCGATCGTGTTCGCGGCCGGCACGGCGCCGGAGACGACCCTGCTGCCGCCGGTCGCGGGTGGCGGCGCCGACGACTATGCGGTCCACGGCGACGGCGCGCTGCTGCAGGTGGTGCTGCCGCTGCGCACGCGCTTCGAAGAGGCGGGCAGCCTGGCGGTGACCATGCAACGCGCGGCGATCGACACGCGGCTGCAACAGGGGTTCGGGCCGCTGCTTTGGGCATCGCTTACGCTTTCGGCCGCCTTCGCGGCCTTTGCCGCTTTGGGGGCCCGCCGCTTCGCAGGCGCCCGCTTTCCGTGGCTGCAGCTGGGCCTGGCCGCGGTCTTCGCCGCCATGGCGGCGGCGGTGATCGCCACCCTGGTCGGGCTCTACGCCGAAGGCACCCAGGCCAAGGCCCGCGCGCTCGCCGACTCGCTGGGCGAGCGGCTGTCGAGCCTGATCAGCTTCAACCTCGGCCTCGACGAGGTGCAGGGGCTGGACGGCCTGTTCCGCGAGTATCTTCAGCTCAATCCCGATCTCGGCGCCGTCGGCATCGCCATCGACGGCGAGCCGCGGGTCCACGAGCAGGACGCGGCCGACGACGACTGGCTGCCGTGGAGCGGCACCTACGACTATGTGGTCGACCTGACCGATGCCGGCGCGGACCACGCGATCAGCGTGCTGGTCTCGGTGCCGGAGGGCGTGGTCTATCGCGCGGTGGCGCGCAGCGTGAAGAACTTCGCCGCCCTGTTCGTCGCCTCCGCCCTGCTCTCCGGCGTGTTCATGCAACTGGCCCGCTCGCTGCGGCTGCCGCGCCGCCCGGGCGCGGACGGTGCGGCCGCGCAGTCGCCGCAAGGCGAGGCCGCGCTGGACATCGTCAAGCCGCTGTTCTTCCTCGCCGTGCTGGCCGAGCACCTGACCTATGCCTTCCTGCCGCAGCACTTCCAGCGCCTGGTCGCGGAGGCCGGCCTGCCGGAATCGCTGGTCTCGGCGCCGTTCCTGGCATTCTACCTCGCCTTCGCGCTGACGCTGGTGCCGGCCGGGCACTTCGCCCAGCAGGCCAGCCCGAAGCCGCTGATCGCGTGGGGGCTGGTGCTGGCTGCCGCCGGCCTGGCGCTGCTCGCGGTGCCGCTGGACATCGCCGTGATGATCGCCGCCCGCGCGCTGTCCGGCATCGGCCAGGGCATGCTGTTCATCGGCGTGCAGGCCTACATCCTGGCGACCGCCGCCAGCGGCCGCAAGACCCAGGGCGCCGGCATCATCGTGTTCGGCTTCCAGGGCGGCATGATCGCCGGCATGGCGATCGGCTCGCTGCTGGTGACCTATGTCGGCACGCAGAACGTGTTCCTGGTCGCCGCCGGCATTGCCGGCCTGATCGCGGTCTACGCCTTTGCCGTGGTGCCCGGCTGCGCCCGCGCGCGCCAGCGCACCGCCACCCTGGCCGCCAACCTGGCCGAGATCGGGCGCAACGCGGTGCGGGTGCTGCGCGACCCCGCGTTCCTGAAGACCATCCTGCTGATCGGCATGCCGGCCAAGGCGGTGCTGACCGGCGTCGTCATCTTCGCGCTGCCGCTGCTGCTGTCCGCCCGCGGCTACCCGCAGGAGGACATCGGCCAGATCATCATGGTCTACGGCGCCGGCGTGATCGTCGCCAGCAGCCTGATGACCCGCGTCGCCGACCGGCTGGGCAGCACGCGCGGCATCCTGTTCTGGGGCGCCGCGATCAGCGGCCTGGGCCTGGCCCTGGTCGGCGCGGTCGACCGGGTGACCGACCTCGCCGGCGTCCCGGCCGGCCTTGCCGAGGCCGCCGTGCTGCTGGCAGGCGTCGCGCTGGTCGGCATCGCCCACGGCTTCATCAACGCGCCGGTGGTGACCCACGTGACCGAATCCGCGCTCGGCCATGCGGTCGGCGCCAGCACCGTCACCGCCAGCTACCGCTTCCTCGAGCGCGCCGGCCATGTCGCCGGTCCGATCATCGTCGGCCAGCTCTTCATCGTCGCCGGTCAGCGGGCCGAACTGATCGCCTGGATCGGCGGCGCCATAGCGCTGTTCGCCGTCCTGTTCGTCCTTCGCGCCGCCCCGCGCCGAACGGCCGGGCACGGCGCACTCGTTCCCACGGAGTAGGAGACCACCGATGTCCGATCACTGGCAGCGCCGGGCCGCCGGCACCGTACTCGGCGCGCTCGCCGCGGGCGCCGCTCTATTCGCCCTGGCCGCGCCGGCCGCGGCGGCCGACGGCGACTGGTTCGCCTATGACGCCGCGGTCGCGGCGGACTGGACCGTCACCGTTGCCGACGCGGACCGGGTGGAGATCCGGCCGCTGGCCGGCGGCAGCGACGCCCAGCAGGTGCTGGTGCTCTATTCCAAGCCCTCGGCCGCCTATGCCATCGCGATAAGCAAGATCCTGGCGGTCATGCACGACGGCGGCATCAATGCCGAGGTCACCGTGGTCAACTACGGCGACGACGACGCCCGCGGCCGCCAGGCGCTGGCGCTGGCCGACCAGCTGGGCAGCGACCTGATCTTCGCCATGGGCTCCAACGCCGCGGCGTGGCTGTGGGACAGCTACCGCGACGGCGCGATCCCGGTGGTCACCGTCTGTGCCAAGGACCCGGTGGTGCTGGGCCAGGTCGACAGCTACGACCGCGGCACCGGCACCAACTTCGCCTTCACCTCGCTGAACATGCCGGTCGAGGTGCAGATGGCCTATGTGCTGGACCTGATGCCGAACCTGCAGAATTTCGGCATCCTGGTCGACGCGCAGAACGTCAGCGCGGTCGAGACCCAGGCCAAGCCGATCGCCGACTTCGCCCAGGCGCTCGGGATCGAGGTGCAGTATCTCGCCGTCGAGGACCCGGCCAACGCCCGCACCGAGCTCGCCGGCCTGGTTGCCGGCGCGGTCGCGATCATGCAGCAGACCGACCCGGAGCTGACCGCGAGCGCGTTCTGGATCACCGGCAGCACCTCGGTGTTCCGCGAGATCCAGACCATCAACCGGCATTCCGACCGCGCCCCCGTGCTCAGCGTCGCGCCGGAGGTGGTGCGCGAGGGCAGCGACAGCGCCGTGGTCTCGATCGGGATCAGCTTCGAATCGAACGCCCACCTGGCCGCGATCTACGGCGTGGACGTGCTGCAGGGCCGCGCCCGCGCCGGCGACCTGCCGGTCAGCATCGTCACGCCGCCCGACATCGCCATCAACTTCCTGCGCGCCCGCAGGGTCGGCTTCGGGTGCCGTTCACCTTCTTCGAGAGCGCCAGCACCGTCTACGACAATGACGGCGTGCTGGTGCGCAGCAACGGCGTCAGCGTCGCGACCAGCGAACTCGGCCGCCGGCATTCGGCGCGGGGACCCCGCGAGGGCGGCCCGGTCAGCCGTACCGTCCCTTTCCGCATCAGCGCCGCGCCTTCGCCGAGCGCCCTGAAGCGGCGACGGCCACGTCGCGCGGCAGCAACGCCAGGCCGCAGTTGGTGCAGGCCTGGATGCGGCCGGCGTCGGCGTGGCGGGCCGCCTCGCCGAGCGTGGCGGCCACCTCCTGCGCCGTCTCGACCCGGTCGGTGGCGACGTCGATGGCGCCGACCAGGATCCTCCTTGTCCGGCAGCAGTCCGATCAGCGCCATCGGCACGTGGCTGCCGGCGCATTCCAGCGAGACCTGGCCGATGCGGCTGGCGTTCAGCGCCGGGAAGATCGCCTCGTACTGCCGCCACTCGGCGCCCAGCGTCTGCTTCCACTTGATGTTGGCCTCGATGCCGTAGCCGTAGCAGATGTGCACCGCCGTCCGCGCCTTCAGGCCCTCGGCGGCGCGCTCCAGCGCGGCGATGCCCCAGTCCAGCACGTCGGCCTCGAACACGTTGAAGGCGGGCTCGTCGAACTGGATCACGTCGATGCCGAGCGCGTCGAGCTCGCGCGCCTCCTGGTTCAGCAGCGCCGCGAACGCCATCGCCATGTCGGCGCGCCGCCCGTAGTGGCCGTCGGCGATGGTGTCGCAGATGGTCATCGGCCCGGGCAGCGTGAACTTCACCGGCCCGCGGGCGTGGGCGCGCAGGAAGCCGGCCTCGCGCCCATGCACCGGCCGCGGCCGCGTCACCGCCGCGGTCACCGTCGGCACGTCGACGACGTAGCGGTTGTTGCGGATGCCCATCGGCGTCTTCAGGTTCCAGTCGATGCCGTCGATGTGCTGCAGGAAGCCGTGGACGAAGTGGATGCGGCCCTGCTCGCCCTCCGAGGCGACGTCGATGCCGGCGTCCTCCTGCTCCTTCAGCCAGACCAGCACCGCGTCGCGCTGCGCCGCCTCCAGCGCCGCGCCCTGGTGGCGCCACGCCGGCCACAGCTTCTCCGGCTCCGCCAGCCAGAACGGCTTCGGCAGGCTGCCGGCGACGGTGGTCGGGAACAGCGGGGTCGCGGTCATGGGGCCTCCCGGCCGGGCGTGTCATTGTGCGGTCGCCGACGCCGCCGCCCGCCGCGTGCCGGTCGCGCCGATCCTGGGCGCGGCGGACGAGCCGGGTCAAGCCGCACCGCCGCACGCCGACGTCAGCGCGGCGGCCCGCTGCTTTCGCGCACCACCAGTTCGGGGTCCAGCAGCGTGACCCGCGGCGGCGGCAGGCTGTCGCCGGCCTCGATCAGCGCCAGCAGGCGGTCGATCGCCATCCGGCTGAGCCGCTGGACCGCATAGTTGATGGTGGTCAGCGACACGGCGGTGAACTGCGCCAGCTCGATATTGTCGAAACCGACCACCGACAGGTCGGCGGGCACGTCCAGCCCGTGCTTCTGGCACCAGCGCAACGCCCCGATGGCGAGCGAATCGTTGGCCGCGAATACCGCGGTCGGCGGCTCGGCGCTGGCCATCAGCCGGTACATCGCGTCGAATCCCTGGCCGGCGCCATGGCCCTTCGGGTCGCAGATCAGCGCGTCGTCGCGCGCGACGCCGAACTCGGCGAGCGCCTGCAGATGGCCGTCGCGCTTCTCGTTGTTGCCGAGCGGGTGCGCCGAATCCAGGAAGCCGATGCGCGAATGGCCAAGCTCCAGCAGGTGGCGGGTCGCCTTGTAGGCGCCGCTGCGGTCGTCGACGCTGACCGCGTCGACGCCGGCCGCGTCGGGCAATGCGACCAGCAGCACGATCGGATAGCCGGCCTGGCGCAGGGCGCGGACCCGGTCGAGCCGGCAATGGCGGGTCGGGTAGACCAGCATGCCGTCGACCTGGCGGCTGCGGAACATGTCGATGACCGCGTCCTCCTGCTCGACCGTGTTGTTCGAGGTGGCGAACAGGATGGAATAGCCGCGGTCGGCCAGCATGCGCTCCAGCGTCTGTGCGGTCTGGGTCAGGGTCGGGTTCAGGATGTTGGTCAGCACCAGGCCGACGGTGCGGGTCTCGCGCTTGACCAGCGATTTGGCGATCTGGTTGGGCAGGTAGTTCAGGCTGTCCGCCGCCGCGCGGATCACCTTGCGGGTCTCGGCCGGGATGCGCGGGCTCTCGCGCAGCGCCAGCGACACCGTGTTGATGGAAAAACCGGTGCGGTCGGCAATGTCCTTCAGTCGAACCCGTGCCCTGCGCACCGCCGTCGCCTGCTTCCCTGTCAAACCGGCCGCCGCATGGGATCAGGGTCCGGGCGGCCCGGCACAGAGGCCTTCGTGCATCGCGCGACCCGCAGCGTCAAGCGCGGGTACGGTTCGCCGTCAGCCGTCGGCGAAGACGACGCCGTCGAACAGCTTGCGGGCGGTGCGCAGCAGCGCGGCGCCGGCGACCGCGCCGCTGTCGTCGAGATCGACGATCACGGTCATCCGGCCGGTCGGATGCTCGATGTCCAGCGACTTGCGGCGGCCCGGCGGCAGCGCGGCGACCGACGCCGCCGGCGTGCCGGTCAGCGTGGCCGCCGTGGCCACGCTGACCGCGGCGAACACGCCGATGGCGTCGTGGCACTTGTGCGGGATGAACGACCGGGTGCTGAGCGCGCCGCCGGCGCGTGCGGCGGAGACCAGCGTCATCTTCGGCACCGACTTGTCGGCCACGTCGCCCAGGTTCATCAGCGGCCCGGCGGCCAGCCTGATCGCCTCCAGCCGCGCCCGCAGCCCTGCGTCCGCCTCCAGCGCGGCGCAGTCCTCGTCGCCGTCGATGCCGAGGTCGGCGGCACGCATCACGACACAGGGCATGCCGTTGTCGATCAGGGTGGCCTCGACCCCGTCGATCCGGTCGACCGCGTTGCCGGTCGGCAGCAGCGCGCCGCAGGTCGAGCCGGCGGTGTCGCGGAACTCCAGCGGCACCGGCGCGGCGGTGCCCGGCACGCCGTCGATGGCGGCGTCGCCGGCATAGGTCGGCCAGCCGCCGGGTGTGGCGATCCGCGCCACCGCGGTCTGGGCGGTGTTCTCCATGTAGATGGCGACCGGCGTCTCCGGGTCGCGGCCGGCCACCAGCCCGCGCTCGATGGCGAATCCGCCGATGCCGGCCAGGATGTTGCCGCAGTTCTGCTGGTCGGTGACGATCGGTCGGTCGACGAAGACCTGCAGGAACAGATAGTCGACGTCGATGCCCGGCCGGTCGGACTTGCGCACGACGGCGATCTTCGAGGTCAGCGGGTCGGCGCCGCCGAGCCCGTCGATCTGGCGCCGGTCGGGTGTGCCCATGATCCGCATCAGCAAGCGGTCGCGCGCGGCGGTATCGGCCGGCAGATCCTCGGCCAGGAAATAGCCGCCCTTCGAGGTGCCGCCGCGCATCCACATGCAGCGGATGCCGCCCGCCGCGGCGCGCGGGTCAGACATATTTCAGGCCCTTCTCGGCCAGCTTCGCACGCATGCCGTAGACGTCGAGCCCGAGCTCGCCGGCGACCAGGCGCGCGCGCACGCCGGCCTCCTTCTCCTCGCGCGCCCGCGCCTTGGCCAGCGCGTCCGCCGCGGTGTCGCACGGCACCACGCAGACGCCATCGTCGTCGGCGACGATCACGTCGCCGGGGTTGACCAGGGCGCCGGCACAGACCAGCGGCACGTTGACCGAGCCCAGCGTCTCCTTGACGGTGCCCTGCGCCGAGATCGCGCGCGACCACACCGGAAAGCCCATCGCGGTCAGCTCGCGCACGTCGCGCACCCCGGCCTCGATCACCAGCCCGCGCACGCCGCGCGCCGCCAGCGAGTTGGCCAGCAGGTCGCCGAAATAGCCGGCGTCACAGGGCGATGTCGGCGCCACCACCATGATGTCGCCGGGCTGGCACTGCTCGACCGCGACGTGGATCATCCAGTTGTCGGCCGGCGGCACCGACACGGTGACCGCGCTGCCGGCGATGCGTGCGCCGGCATAGATCGGCCGCATGTAGCTGAGCATCAGGCCGGTGCGGCCCTGGGCCTCGTGCACCGTCGCCACCCCGGCCTCGCCCAGGCCGGCGATCGCCGACGCATCGGCGCGCCGGATATTCTGAACGACACAATGGCTCATGATCGCCTGCCCAGCAGCCGCACGGAAGATCGGCCCGCAACCATGCGCGGATAGCCACTTGTGACGAAGCGGCATGGATGCGATTGGGTATAAACTTTGGCTATCGCCCGCCTGCGGAGCAAGACCGAAACCGCGCCATGGATCGACCGCCGTCGCTGCGCCATCTGCTCGCCTTCGACCTGACCGCGCGGCTCGGCACCGCCAACCGTGCGGCCGAGGCGGCGAACCTGTCGCAGCCGGCGGTGACCAAGGCGATCGCCCAGCTGGAACGGCGCTTCGGCACCCCGCTGTTCCACCGGCGCAGCACCGGCATGTACCTGACTGCGGCCGGCGAGGTGCTGCAGCGGCGGGTCGAGCGGGCGCTGCAGCATCTGGCCCTGGCCGGGCGCCGGCTGGCCGCCGGCGGCGGACAGCCGCGCCCGCTGGAACGGCTGGCGACGATGGCGCAGCTGCGCGCGCTGGTCGCGGTCGGCAGCACCGAGGGCTTCGCCAGTGCCGCCCGCCAGCTCGGTCTCGCCCAGCCCAGCGTCCACCGGGCCGCCCGCGATCTGGAGCGGGTGGTCGGCGTGCCGCTGTTCGAGCGGCTCAGCCACGGCCTGGTGCTGACCCAGCCCGGCCGCGATCTGGCCCGCATGGCCAACCTGGCGCTCGGCGAGATCGAGGCGGCCGGCCACGACCTCGCCGCGCTGGCCGGCACCGTCACCGGCCGGGTCGCGGTCGGCTGCCTGCCGCTGGCCCGCACCGAGATCCTGCCGGCCGCGGTCAACGCCGTCACCGCCCGCTTCCCCGACGTCGCCGTCTCCATCGTCGAGGGCGCCTATGAGGGGCTGATCGCGGCGCTGCGGCGCGGCGATCTGGACCTGATCGTCGGCGCGCTGCGCCAGCCGCCGCTGCCCGCCGACATCGTGCAGGAGCCGCTGTTCAGCGACCGGCTGTGCGTGATCGCGCGGCCGGACCACCCGCTGGCCGCCCGCGCCACCCTGGCGCTGACCGACGTGCTGGACTGGCCGTGGGTGGCGCCACGGCCGAACACGCCGGCGCGCGCGCGGTTCGAGCAGATGTTCGCGCTGGCCGGGCGCATGCCGCCGGCGAACGTGATCGAGACCGGCTCGCTGGTCGCGCTGCGCGGCGTGCTGATGGGGTCGGACCGGCTGGCCATCCTGTCGCGCGCCCAGGTGGCGGTCGAGACCCGGTTCGGCGTGCTGACCGTGCTGCCGCTCGACCTGCCGCAGACCGAGCGGCCGATCGGCCTGACGCTGCGCAGCGACTGGGTGCCGACCCCGCTGCAGACCGCGCTGGTCGCGGCCCTGCGTGTCGCCGGCCATGTCGCCACCGGGCTGGGCACGATGGCCCCCGATAGCGAAGGGTTATAGCGGCCGGCGCAAAAGGCGCTGGCCGCAGCCGGTCGGTTTCCCGACACTTCGCAGCTAGGAAACGCGGCCCGCGTGCGACGACATTGGAATGGACGGCCGGCCGGCACGCCGGGCCGGCCGCCGCAGCGGGCCCGGGGACGGCAACCGGACCACGATTTGACCAACCGGCACGACATCAGTCTGATCGGCTTCGGCGAGGTCGGGCAGACCCTGGCCGACGACCTCGCGGCCGGCGGCGCGGTGCGGCTGGCGGCCTGGGATGTGAAATTCGCCGATCCGTCGAGCGGCCCGTCGGCTGCAGTGGCGGCGCGCGCCGTGCGCCCGGCCGGCGACGCGGCCGACGCCGGGCGCGGCGCCGACATCGTGATCAGCGCGGTCACCGCGGCGCAGGCGGTCGCCGCGGCGCAGGCCTCCGCCGCCGCGATCGCGGCCGGCACCTTCTACCTCGACCTCAACTCCGCCTCGCCGGCCGAGAAGCGGCGCGCCGCCCGCGCGATCGAGGACGGCGGCGGCCGCTATGTCGAGGCGGCGGTGATGTCGCCGATCGCGCCGCAGCGGATCGCCACCGCGATCCTGCTCGGCGGGCCGCATGCCGCGGCCTTTTATCCGGTCGCCCACGACCTCGGCTTTGCCGGCGCCAGGGTGTTCGATGCCGAGGTCGGCAAGGCATCGGCGGCCAAGATGTGCCGCAGCGTGATGATCAAGGGGATCGAGGCGCTGCTGGCCGAGGGGCTGCTGGCGGCGCGCCGCTACGGCGTCGACGACACGGTGCTGGCGTCGCTGCGCGACCTGTTCCCGCTGGACGACTGGCCGGAGCGCGCCCGCTACATGATCGGCCGCTCGCTGGTGCATGGCGCGCGGCGGGCGGAGGAGATGCGCGAGGTGGCACGCACCGTCGCCGATGCCGGGCTGGACCCGCACATGAGCGCCGGCGCCGCCGAGCGCCAGGACTGGGCCGCCGGCTTCCGCACCGCGGCGCAGGCGGCCGACCTGACCGGGATGCTGGACGCGATCCTGGCGACGCTGGACGCGGAGGAGGCGCCAGAGGCATGATCATCGACTGCCACGGCCACTACACGACGGCGCCGCCGCCGCTGCAGGCTTATCGCGACGCGCAGATCGCGCGGCTGGCCGACCCTACGCTGCCGCCGCCGGCGGCGGCGGAAATCGGCGACGACGCCATCCGCGAGAGCATCGAGAACAACCAGCTCAAGCTGCTGCGCGCACGCGGCGCCGACATGACCATCTTCTCGCCGCGGGCGTCGGCCATGGCCCACCATGTCGGCGACGAGGCGACCTCGCGCGACTGGACCCGCGCCTGCAACGACCTGATCAAGCGGGTGGTCGACCTGTTCCCGCAGAACTTCATCGGCGTCTGCCAGCTGCCGCAGTCGCCCGGCGTGCCGGTGGCGAACTCGGTCGACGAGCTGCGGCGCTGCGTCGAGGAGCTCGGCTTCGTCGGCTGCAACCTGAACCCGGACCCGTCCGGCGGCCACTGGACCGCGCCGCCGCTGACCGACCGGCACTGGTACCCGTTCTACGAGGCTATGGTCGAGCTCGACGTGCCGGCGATGATCCACGTCTCCAGCTCGTGCAACCCCAACTTCCACGCCACCGGCGCCCACTACATCAACGCCGACACCACCGCCTTCATGCAGTTCATCGAGGGCGACCTGTTCCGCGACTTCCCGACGCTGCGGTTCGTCATCCCGCACGGCGGCGGCGCGGTGCCCTATCACTGGGGCCGCTATCGCGGGCTCGCCGACATGCTGAAGCGCCCGCCGCTGCCGGAGCATGTGATGCGCAACGTGTTCTTCGACACCTGCGTCTATCACCAGCCCGGCATCGACCTCCTGTTCCGGGTGATCGCGGTCGACAACATCCTGTTCGGCTCCGAGATGGTCGGCGCCGTGCGCGGCATCGACCCGGAGACCGGGCATCATTTCGACGACACCCGCCGCTACATCGACGCGCTGGCCATCCCAGAGGCCGACAAGCGCAAGGTGTTCGCGTTGAATGCGCGGCGCGTCTATCCGCGGCTCGACGCCATCCTGAAGGCCCAGGGCCGGTGATGCGCGCGTCCTGCCAGCAATGGCCGTCATCCCCGGGACAAGCCCGGGGATGACATGACCGATTTTGCTTTGAGAGACGAATGACCACACAACAGACATTCCAGATGGACCCCGGCTGGCTGGTCTACTGCCAGAACCCGTCGAAGCCGCGATTCACCCCGCCGCCCGGGGCGGTCGACGCCCACTGCCACATCTTCGGGCCCGGCGCCGAGTTCCCCTATGCGCCGGAGCGCAAATACACCCCCTGCGACGCCGGCAAGGACAAGCTGTTCGCGCTGCGCGACTTCCTCGGCTTCTCGCGCAACGTCATCGTCCAGGCGACCTGCCACGGCGCCGACAACCGGGCGATGCTGGACGGCATCGCCGCCTCGAACGGCCGCGCCCGCGGCGTCGCCGGACTGAAGCCGGGCGTCGGCGACGAGGAGCTGCAGATGCTGCACGACGGCGGCGTCCGCGGCGTGCGCTTCAACTTCGTCAAGCGCCTGGTCGACGCCCTGCCCCACGACGCGCTCGCCGGCATCGCCGAGCGGGTGGCCCGGCTGGGCTGGCACATCGTGATCTACTTCGAGATCCAGGAACTGCCGGAGCACCAGGCGTTCTTCACCTCGCTGCCGACCACGGTCGTGGTCGACCACATGGGCCGGCCCGACGTTTCCAAGCCGGCCGACGGGCCCGAGTTCGAGACCTTCGTGCGGCTGATGGCCGACCACCCCAACTTCTGGTCCAAGGTCAGCGGCACCGAGCGCCTGACCAAGGTGGGCCCGCCGACCTACGACGACGTGGTGCCGTTCTCGCGGCGGATCGTCGAGACCTTCCCGGACCGGGTGATCTGGGGCACCGACTGGCCGCACCCCAACCTGAAGTCGCACATGCCCGACGACGGCCAGCTGGTCGACTTCATCCCGCGCATCGCGACCACGGCTGAACTGCAGCAGAAGCTGCTGGTCGACAATCCGATGCGGCTGTACTGGCCGGAGGAGGTGGCCTGATGGCGCTGGACAAACCCTACAAGGACGTCCCCGGCACGACGATCTTCGACGCGGAGATGGCGCGCAAGGGCTACCACCTCAACCAGTTCTGCATGTCGCTGATGAAGGCGGCCAACCGCGACGCCTTCCGCGAGAACGAGCGCGCCTATCTGGACCAGTGGCCGATGACCGAGGACCAGAAGCGGGCGGTGCTGGACCGCGACTACAACCGGATGATCGCGCTGGGCGGCAACGTCTATTTCCTGGCCAAGATCTTCGCCACCGACGGCCAGAGCTTCCAGTACGCCGCCTCGCTGATGACCGGCATGACCGAGGAGGCGTATCGCGACATGATGATCGCCGGCGGCCGCTCCCCCGAAGGCAACCGCTATGTCGGGGAGAAGGCGCATGGCTAGGATCACCGCGGGCGTCACCACCAGCCACGTGCCGGCGATCGGCGCGGCGCTGGACCACGGCAAGGCGCAGGAGCCCTACTGGGCCAAGGTGTTCGCCGGCTACGACTTCTCCAAGCGCTGGATCGCCGAGGAACAGCCTGACGTGATCTTCCTGGTCTACAACGACCACGCCACCGCGTTCAGCCTGGAGATGATCCCCACCTTCGCCATCGGCTGTGCCGACCGCTTCCAGCCCGCCGACGAAGGCTGGGGCCGGCGGCCGGTGCCGGAGGTGATCGGCCACCCCGACCTCGCCTGGCACATCGCCCAATCGGTGATCCAGGACGACTTCGACCTGACCATCATCAACAGGATGGACGTCGACCACGGTCTGACCGTGCCGCTGTCGCTGATGTTCGGCCAGCCCAGGGCGTGGCCGTGCAAGGTGATCCCGTTCGCGGTCAACGTGGTGCAGTATCCGCCGCCGTCGGGCGCGCGCTGCTATGCGCTGGGCAAGGCGATCCGCCGCGCGGTCGAGCGCTACGACGACGACCTCAACGTCCAGGTCTGGGGCACCGGCGGCATGAGCCACCAGCTGCAGGGCCCGCGCGCCGGCCTGATCAACAAGGCGTTCGACCACGACTTCATCGAGCGCCTGATCCACGACCCGGCCGGGTTGTCGAGGATGCCGCATATCGACTATGTCCGCGAGGCGGGCTCGGAGGGAATCGAGCTGGTGATGTGGCTGATCATGCGCGGCGCGCTCGACGACGCCGTCGACGAGGTGCACCGCTTCTACCATGTGCCGGCATCGAACACGGCGGTCGGCCACCTGATCCTGAAGAACCACACCTGAACCGGGACGGGAGCAGCGGATGCGCATCATAGTCGCCGGCGGCGGCGCCTTCGGCCAGAAGCACCTCGACGGCATCGCCGCGATCGGCGGCATCGAGGTGGTCTCGCTGGTCGGGCGGCGGCTGGAACCGACCCAGGAAGTGGCGAAGCGCTACGGCATCCCGCACGCAACCACCGAGCTGGTCGACGCGCTGGCGCTGCCCGGCGTGCAGGCGGCGATCCTGTGCACGCCGACCCAGCAGCACGCCGCCCAGGCGATCCAGTGCATGCGGGCCGGCAAGCATGTCCAGGTGGAGATCCCGCTGGCCGACAGCCTGGCCGACGCCGAGGCGGTGCTGCAGACGCAGCGGGAGACCGGGCTGGTCTGCATGGTCGCCGCCATACCCGCCGGTTCAACCCGTCGCACCAGTGGGTGCGCCGCAGCGACCCGCGGGTGCGGCGCGCATCCAGCAGATGGACGACGTGCAGACCTATTTCTTCCGCCGCAGCAACACCAACGCCAGGGCGAGCCGCGGTCGTGGACCGACCACCTGCTGTGGCACCACGCCGCCCACACGGTCGACCTGTTCCAATACCAGACCGGCCAGCCGGCGGTGCAGGTCCACGCCATCCAGGGGCCGCTGCATCCTGCAGCTGGGCATCGCCATGGACATGTCGATCCAGATCAAGGCCGCCGACGGCGCGATCCTGACCCTGTCGCTGAGCTTCAACAACGACGGTCCGTTCGGCACCTTCTTCCGCTACATCTGCGACAGCGGCACTTGGCTCGCCCGTTACGACGACCTCTACACCGGCAGGGACGAGAAAATCGACGTCTCCGCCGTCGACGTCTCGATGAACGGCATCGAACTGCAGGACCGCGCGTTCTTCGCCGCGATCCGCGACGGGCGCGAGCCCAATGCCAGCGTCGCCAAGGTGATGCCTTGCTACCGCACGCTCGACGCGATCGAGCGCCAACTCGCCGCACAGGGATGACGACGATGAAAACGCGCAGGCTCGGCCCCTTCGACGTCGCCGAGATCGGGCTCGGCTGCATGAACGTCAGCCATGCCTACGGCCCGGGGCCGTCGCCGGAGGATGCGCGCGCGCTGATCCGCCGCGCCTTCGACCTCGGCGTCACCCATTTCGATACCGCCGCCATCTACGGCCACGGCGACAACGAGGTGCTGGTCGGCGAGGCGCTGGGCGCGCACCGGCACGAGATCGTGCTGGCCAGCAAGTGCGGCATGTCCGGCCCCAACCGCACCCGCGCCATCGACAGCAGCCCGGCGCGGATCAAGCGGACCTGCGAGGAGTCGCTGCGCCGGCTGAACACCGACGTCATCGACCTCTACTACCTGCACCGCTGGGACAAGAAGACGCCGATCGCCGACTGCGTCGGCGCGCTGGCCGACCTGGTGCGCGAAGGCAAGGTCAAGACCATCGGCCTGTCCGAGGTCTCGGCCGCCACCCTGCGCAAGGCCCATGCGGTGCACCCGATCGCCGCCGTGCAGTCCGAATATTCGCTGTGGACCCGCAATGCCGAGGTGGCGGTGCTCGACGCCTGCGCCGAGCTGGGCGTGACCTACGTCGCCTTCTCGCCGGTGGCGCGCGGCTTCCTCGCCGGCGGCGTCGCCGACCCGCCGGTGTTCGCCGACGGCGACATCCGCCGCACGATGCCGCGGTTCCAGGAGCCGAACTACGCCGCCAACCTGCGCCTGCTCGACAGCTTCGGCGCCTGCGCGGCGCGACTGGGCTGCACCCGCGCCCAGCTGGCCATCGCCTGGCTGCTGCACAAGGCCGACCACATCGTGCCGATCCCGGGCACCACGTCGGTGGCGCATCTGGAGGAGGACCTCGGCGCCGCCGACGTCGCCCTGTCGCCGGCGGCAATGGCAGAGCTCGAGGCGATGATCAACGCGCGCACGGTCAGCGGCGGCCGCTATTCCGCCACGTTGCAGCCCGAGATCGACACGGAGGAGCTGCCGGCCGGCTGAGCGGTCGCGGCGGCGCGGGCGGACCGGCGCCTCACTCCAGCGCAGTGCGGTAGAACCGCTGCTCCGACCGGACGGCGCGATAGCCGCCGCCGATACCGTCGGCGCACCATGCATCCGACTGCCATTCCGCGCACCAGCCGAACAGGACCAGCGCGTCGGGGCCGTCGAAGCCGACGTCGTAGCTGCGCGGCGGCGGGTCGATACTGCGCCCGGCATTGTCCGTGCGAACCGCGACGGCTGGCTGCAGCGTCAGCACGTCGCCGGCCAGCGCATATTGGCCCGACTCCCAGCCGTAGTAGACGACGCCGCCGGCGGGGCTTTCGGCGCGCGAGGCATAGACCGCACGGTAGCTGCCATCGGGCAGGAAGACATAGTTCAGCCCGGCAATCTGGGTCTGCTGGCCCATCCATTCGCCGGTGGTCATGCTGTAGGTCGGGATCGAGGTGCCGTTCACCGACGTCCAGGCGCCAGCCAGCGCGGGTTGCTGGCCAAGGCCGTCGCCGGCGGCGAAGGCGACCAGGGCGCCGACGGCCCAACCGAGCGGCCGCGACCCCATCAGAACCGCCCGACCGGCCATTGCCGCAGCGTGCCCTCGCCCGACACCGCCGACAACACCGTGCCGTCGCTCGAGAAACCGAGCGCCGCGATCGGATAGCCGTTCTGGTCACGGCCGAGCAGGATCGCGCGCGCCCGACCCGTCGCCACCTCCCACAGCCCGATTTCGCCGCGCATGCCGCCGAAGGCGAGCCAGGCCCCGTCGGGGCTCACCGAAACCGCATAGACCGGGCTGCGCGCCAGCGGGGCCGCACCGGCGCCGTCGTGGATCGTCGCGAGCGCCCGGCCGTCGGCCATGTCCCAGGCCAGCAACCGGGCATCGCGGCCGCCGCTGGCCAGCCAGCGCGCGTCCGGGCTGAACGCCAGCGCATAGACCGCCTCCGCATGGGCCTGCAGCCGGTACCGCAGCGCGCCGGCTTCCCAGACCAGCACGGTGCCGCCGTCGTCGCCGCTGGCGAGCCAGCGGCCGTCGGCGCTGAGCGCCAGCGCGGTGACCGCATGGTCGTGCCCCGCCAACGCCAGCGCCGGGTTGCCGTCCACCCAGAAGACGAGGCTGCCGTCGCCGCCGCCGCTGGTCATCACGCCGCTGTCGCCGAGAAAGGCGATGGCGGTGACACGGTCGCCGTGACCCTCCAGCAGCCGCGGGGCGGCACCGGCGGACGGCCTGTCCCACAGGGCAATCCGTCCGTCGCGCAGTCCGACGGCGACATGGCGCCCGCCGGCACTGGCCGCCACGGCGCTGTACCACTCGAAGCGGCGGTTCCCGCCGTCTTCGAGTGCCGCCAACAGCCGTCCGCCGCCGTCCCACAGGAGAATGCCGCGGGTGCCGATGGTGGCGACGCGCCCGACGTCCGCGGCCAGGGCATAGGTCTGCTGCTGCAGCGGATAGGGGCCTTCGCCGAGGATGACGGTGGCAGACGGGGCCAGCACCGGCGGCGACTGCGCCAGCGCCGCGCGCCCGTGTGTCGAGGCCGCCATTGCCAGCGCCAGGACGGCCGCACGCAGCCACGCGGCGCAACCGTGCTCCAGGACCGGGTGCGTGTTCATGGGCGGGCAGCGTTCACGCGCAATGTGGCGGAAATCGAGCCCGCCGCGCCCGCGCAGGCTCAGCCCGGCTTGTAGTCGCGGCTCGCTTCCGGGTCGTCGCCGGTGGCCGGGACCTGGGCCAGCTCCGCCCAGACCTCGTCGCCGATCGGCCAGCGTGCCCATTCCCAGGCCTGGGCGACGCGCTCCGGCTTGCTGACCCCGACGATGGTCGAGGTCACCCGCGGGTCGCGCATCGAGAACTGCAGCGCGGCGGCGCCGGCCGGCACGCCGTGGCGGGCGCAGATCGCCTCCACCCGCTTGACCGGCTCCAGCGTCGCCTCGCTCGCCGGCTGGTAGACGTAGCGCTTGTAGTTCGCCGTGCCCTTGGCCAGCACGCCGCTGGCGAACGGCGCCGCGTTCAGCACGGCGATGCCCTTTTCGTGGGCCAGGTCGAACATCGCGTCGGCGTTGCGATTGACCAGAGTGAAACGGTTGTGGCTGATCAGCGCGTCGAACGGCCAGTCGCGCAACAGCGGCATCATCACGTCGACCCGGCCGGCGGCCAGCCCGACCGCATCGCACAGCCCCTCCTCCTTCATCCGGAACAAGGCCTCCAGCGAACCGCCCGGCCCGGTGACCTGGTTCATGTCAGGCACATATTCCGGGTCGTGCAGATGCAGCAGCTGGACCCGGTCTAGGTTGAGCTTGCGCAGGCTCTCCTCGATCGAGCGGCGGGCGCGGTCGCCGTCGAAGGCGTTGGTCTGCATGTCGCGGTCGAGCTTGGTCGAGACCACGAAGCCGGCCGGGATGCCGCCGCGCTCGCGGATCACGTCGCCGACCCGGTCCTCCGCCTCGGCATAGTTGCGCGAGGTGTCGAGGAAGCTGCCGGGCCCGTCGAAGATCTGCCGCACGGTCGCGCGCGCCCGCTCGATATCGACCTCGTAGCCATAGGTGTTGGGCATGTTGCCCAGGCCCGAGGTGCCGAAGCAGATCGGCGCCACGGTCAGCGCGGTCCGCCCCAGTTTCCTCGATGCAGTCAGGTCCGCGGCCATGCCGTTCCCTCCGATGCGTTTCTTGCCGGCGATGAATGGGCGGACCTCCCCCGGCCCGCCGCGCCCGACAGTGGCGCAGCGGGCGCGCCGGGGCAAGACTTCGATCGCGGCCGCTATTCCGCCGCCACCGGCACCGGCCGCATGCCGCGGCCGCCGACCAGCAGGAACGACAGCGCCGACAGGAAGATCACGCCGGCAAAGGCGGCGGCGACGCCGAGCACCAGTTCGAAGCCGGCCGCCTCGTGCATCACCGCGATCATCGGCACCGCGAAGCCGGCGGTGGTGAAGCCGAAAAAATAGCGGATGCCATAGGCGCGCGACCGCTTCTCGGCCGGCACGTAGCGGGCGACCATGGCGTCGTTGACCACCACCTGGGCATAGATCGCCGCCAGCGTCACGACCAGCCCGGCCAGCATCGCGATGCCGGTGGTCAGCGCCGCGATCACCAGGCCGGCGGCCTGGCAGGCGGCGATGCCGGCGAACAGCGGCGGCAGCGCGCTGCGGTCGATCAGCCGGCCGATGGCGAACTGGGCGACCGCGCCGCACAGAAACACCGCGGTGGTCAGCGAGCCGACCATCTCCAGGTCGAGCGGGAAGCCGAGCCGCTCGTCGATCACCTTCGGCAGCGACACCGAGGTGATGTTGAAGGTGAAGCCGCCGGCGACGATGGCCAGGCCAAACAGCCCGGCCAGCAGCAGCGGCCGCGCGACCGGGATCGGCGCCGGCTGCGGCCGGCCGCCGCGGGTGCTGACCGCCGCATCGGTCCGCGGCACCAGCGCCAGGAAGGCGAGACCGGCGACGAGGCAGACGGCGCCGGGCACCACGAAGCCGGCCTGCCAGCCGAAGGTGGCGGCGAGCCACGCGGTGACGCCGGAGGCGCTGGCCGCGCCGATGTTGCCCCAGACCCCGTTGATGCCGAGGTCGCGGCCGAGGCGGCGGGTGTTGCTGACCAGCAGCGCCGAGCCGACCGGATGGTAGATCGCGGTGAAGGCGCCCAGCGCCAGCAGCCAGATCGCGAGCCCGGTCTCGCCGGTCGCGGTCGCCAGGCCCAGGCAGCAGGCGCCGCAGCCGAGGTAAAAGGCGGCCAGCATGGTGCGCCGGCCGACCCGGTCGGCCATCCAGCCGACCGGCAGCGAGAACAGACCGAACGCCACGAAAGCGCCGGTGGCGAGCCCGATCAGGTCGCCATAGGCCATGTCCCAGGCCGCGGCGATCGCCAGCACCGCGGTCGGGAAGATCAGCAGCACGAAGTGGTCCAGCCCGTGTGCCAGATTGACAAAGGCGATGGTGCGGCGGGCGTAGTCGGGTGCGGCCATGAAAGCGTCGGTCTCCGGATTGCGGCGGCAGCCTAGCATTGACCCGATTGCCGCGTCGGGCCAGATTTGTCATCGATCGGGCCAACCCGGAGCCAGCGGCGATGCTGACCGACACCTTCCTCGTCACCGACCACGCCGCCGAACAGCAGAGCATCCCGCGCCCGATCGCGCTGCTGTCGCGCGACTACCGCACCGGCGGGCGCACCGGCTGGCACAGCCATCCCCGCCACCAGCTGCTCTATGCCATCGAGGGGCTGATGACCGCGGAGACCCGGGTCGGCACCTGGTTCGTTCCGGCCGGCCACGCGCTGTGGATTCCCGCCGGGATCGCGCACGACACCGTCATCCACGACGGCGTGCGCATGCGGTCCGCCTATGTCGCGACGGACGCGCGCCCGGACCTGCCGACCGGCTGCCGGGTGATCGCGGTCTCCGACCTGCTGCGCGCCACCCTGCTGGCACTGCGCGAGGAGCCGCCGCTCTACGACGCGGCCGGCCGCGGCGGCCACCTCGCCGCGCTGGCGCTGGACGAGATCGCACGCGCCGCCGCGACGCCGTTCGAGCTGCCGCTGCCGCGCGACCGCCGGCTCGCCCGGCTGTGCCAGGCGCTGGCCGCCGAGCCCGACTCGGCGCTCGACATCGACGGCTGGGCCGACCGTGCCGGGCTCAGCCGGCGCACGCTGACCCGCCTGTTTCGCGCCGAGACCGGCCTCAGCTTCGCCGCCTGGCGGCGTCGGCTTCGCCTGCTACAGGCGCAGGAACGCGCCGCGCGCGGCGAACCGCCCGCCCGCATCGCCGCGGCGCTGGGCTATCGCAGCCCGAGCGCCTTCCGTGCCATGGCGCGCCGCGAGCTCGGCAGCGTCGCCGGACTCTGACCGCCTTGCCCGGTCCCGGATCCTCGTTACAGCTGCGGATGTGAGCCGATGCGCCGCGACGAGCCGCAGCCGGCCCGATTCACCTCGGTCGACGCCTATCGGCCGACACTGGCCGGCCTGATCGGGCCCGACGCCGCCGCAGCCGCGCTCGACAGCTGGCTGTCGCGCCGGCTTGCCGACGTCGCCGACCCCGGATTTGCGGCGCGGTTCCGTGCGCATTTCGCACGCTTCGATGCGCCGGCCCTCGCCTATGCCCCGCGGGTGCTGCGTGTCGGCCGATGCGATCTTCTCGCAAGGATTCGCTTCTACGGCGGCGACGGCGCTCGGCCCTTCGTCGACCTGCTCGCGTGGAGCCACGATTTCGACGTCGCCGCGGCGTGCGCGGCGATCCGCGCCGAATGGCGCCGGTTCGCGCCCTTCGCGGTCCGTGTCCTCGCCGGTCCCGCCCCGCCGTGGCCAGGCGCCTATGCCGACCAGACCCTCCACGCCGCGCGCGCCGCGGCAATGCCGGCACCGGTCGGCGCCTGCACGCTGGTCGCCGAGACCGACATCGACCGGGCGCTTGGCCTCGTCCGCGACCGCCATGCCGCGCTCGGGCGGAGCGACCCGGCCTTGGCCGCGGAACTGTATCCGGCGGACCACGACACCCTTGCCGCATGCCGGGATCGCGGCACCCTCCACACCATCGCCGTGGACGGCCGGATCGCCGGGCTGATCGCAACGCTGCCCGGAACGATCGAATTCCTGCCCTGCCACCTCGTCGTCGAGGAGATCGTGAGCGCACCGTTCAGCGGCCGGGGATTGGCGGCCGAGGCCCAGCGATGCCTGGCGGCAAGGCTGCGGCTGACCGATCCGGCAAGCGTGCTGGCCGGTACCATCCAGCGCAGCAACCGGGCCTCGGCGGTGTCGGCGGTCCGTGCCGGCCGGCCGGTGGCGTTCAGCTACTGGTTCGTCGCGCTGTAGGGCGCGCCGGCCCGCAGCCGCCGCTGGCCGCGCCGCGGCCGACATGCGCACGGATGGCCGGCGGCAATTAACACACTGGTGTGCCGCTCCGCGCTAGGATGGCGGCAATGCCGGTCGCGGCACCGCATCCGCTTGCCCCCGGCAACGACAGTGCGTTCACGCCCGAAGGAGCGTTCCCCCATGTCGGCCCTCAGCGATTTCCGCGCCAACCCGGATACGGCGATCGAGAAGTACGACTTCATGGTCGATGCCCGCGGCTTCAAGACCACCAAGCTGCCCGGCGTCACCAACTGCGAATATGGCGGGCCGTGCACGCTGACCGAGGCGAAGCCGTCGAACGGCGTAACCCGGCTGGCCGCGTCGAACGGCGGCAGCGACTATCTGTTCCCCTGGGTCAACCGCGGCGTCGGCGAGGTCAACGTGCTGCGCGCCGCGCCGAACGGCACCATGGTGGTGACCGGCGGCATGAACGGCTGCTCGCTGGAGGTCCGGTCGAACGGCCCGCACCTGATCTTCTACCACGACGCCGACAGCAACCGGCTCGGCGTGCTGAAGGCGGCGCAGGGCACGCTGGAATGCCGCATAGAGCCGCGAGTCTACACGCCGCTCGACCTCGGCGAGAAGATCGTCGGCGAGACCATCGGCGACGGCAGCGCCTATTTCCATCAGCTGCTGGCGGTGAAGCACGGCGGCAAGTGGAAGATCTATGCCTGCGGCATCATCATCGGCCCGGGCATCGAGATGCCGGTGAAGAAGGCATTCCGCGCCACGGTGACCAAGCTGATGGCGACCATCGACTGACCGGCCGCCCCGTCTCGCGCGCCACGGCTCAGCGCAGCGTTCGTCAGCCGACCAGGTCGCCGGCGAAGGTCAGCAGGCGCAGGCCGGACACGGACGCGTCGTACCCCGGCAACGTGAAGATCGGGTCGCCGTCGGCGTCGTAGACCACGGTATCGGGGCCGATCACCGCCCAGCCATTGCCGCGCACGGTGTCGCCCTCGGCAAAGCCGTAGTCGACGACCGTATCGATGCCCCCGTCCGGGCCGCCGGCCTGCACGCCCTCATGCTCGAACAGGTCGGCGCCGGCGCCACCGACGAGCAGGTCGGCATCGCGCCCGCCGTTGAGCGTGTCGTCGCCGTCGCCGCCGTTCAGGGTGTCGGCGCCATGGTCGCCGGCCAGCAGATCGTTGCCGGCATCGCCCCAGAGCGCGTCGTCGTCGAGGTCGCCGCGCAGATAGTCGTCGCCGGCATCGCCGTGGATCCGGTCGCTGCCGCCGTTGCCATAGACCGCGTCGTTGCCGTCGCCGCCATAGGCGGTGTCGCGGCCGGTGCCGCCGAACAGCGTGTCGGCGCCGTCGTCGCCGTAAAGCAGGTCGGCGCCGTCGCCCGGCGAGTCCCAGCCTTCGGCATCGCCGAACACGACATCGTCGCCGGCGCCCCCGTCCAGTGTGTCGCTGCCGAGGCCGCCGACCAGCAGGTCGGCGTCGTCCAGGCCGAATATCCGGTCCGCTGCGGCACCGCCGGCCAGGCTGTCCGCGCCGGCAGTGCCGACCAGCGGCGCGACCTCGACCACATCGGTCACGGCGATCGCGACGCTCTCGGCGAAGCTGTTGCCGTCGGCGTCGGTGACCTGAATGGTCAGCATGTGGCTGGCCACCGTCTCGTAGTCCAAGGCGCCGGCCAGCCGCAACGCGTTGCCCGCCATGGCGAACGGACCGGCTTCGCCGACCAGGGCGAAGGTCAGGCCGGTCGGCGAATCCCAATCCGAGGCTGTCAGCACGCCGACCAGCGCGCCCGGATTGGCATCCTCCGCGATGGAAGCATGGCTGAGCGCGATCGCGAACGGGGCCAGGGTCGCACCGTCGAACGGACGCAACACCAGGCCCTGTGCCAACGCGTCGTAGCCCGGCAGTATGAAGATCGGATCGCCGTCACCATCGAGCACGTGCGTGTCGGCGCCGACCCGGACCACGGCGTTGCCGCGCACGGTGTCGCCATCGGCGAAGCTGTAGTCGAGGATGACGTCGACGCCGCCGTCGGCACCACCGACCGTCACGCCCTCATGGTCGAAGAAATCGGCGCCACCGCCGCCGGTCAGCCTGTCGCCGTCGCGCCCGCCGTCGAGGATGTCGTCGCCGGCACCTCCGGCCAGCGTGTCGGCGCCATGGTCGCCGGCCAGCCGGTCGTCGCCCGCCTCCCCCCACAGCAAATCGTCGCCGAGATCGCCGCGCAGATAGTCGTCGCCGGCGCCGCCGAGCACGGCGTCGTCGCCGGCATTGCCATAGATCACGTCGGCGCCGGCGCCGCCGAACGCGCTGTCCGCGCCGGTGCCGGCGAAGATCATGTCGTCGCCCGCGTCACCCCACAACAGGTCGGCGCCCTCGCCGGGCGAGTCCCATCCGGCGGCGTCGCCGAAGATCAGGTCGTCGCCGGCGCCGCCGAGCACCGAATCCGCGCCCAGGCCACCGGCCAGGATGTCGTCGTCGCCCAGGCCGCGCATCAGGTCCGGGCCGTCGCCACCGGTCAGGGAATCGGTGAAGGCCGTGCCGTCGATCCGCGCCGGGTCCATGCCGTCGGCCACGGCGACCACGAAGTCGGCGGCGAGACCGTTGCCGTCGATGTCAGTTGCCGTCACCGTCAGCTGCAGCAGCGGCGCGGTTTCGTAGTCGAGCAGGTCGGCCACCACCAGCGCGTCACCGTCGACCGCGAACAGCGCGGCGGCCGGCCCGGTCAGCGCATAGCTGTGGCCGGCCGGCGTATCCCAGTCCAGTGTGCCGAACCGACCGACAACGGCGCCGATGAAGGCGTTCTCGGAGACCGCGACATTGTCGAGCGCGAGCGCGACCGGGGCCAGGGTGGCGCCGGCGAACGGGCGCAGCAGCAGCCCCTGCGTCGCCGCGTCATAGCCGGGGATGACGAAAATCGGGTCGCCGTCGGCATCGAGGACGCGGGTGTCGGCACCTGCCTGCACCGCCGCGTCGCCGCGCACGCTGTCGCCCTCGCCGAAACGGTAGTCGACGATCGTGTCGACGCCGCCGTCCGCGCCGCCGGCCGTCACCCCGTCGTGGTCGAAGAAATCGGCGCCCAGGCCGCCGGTCAGCGTGTCGCCGTCGCGGCCGCCGTTCAGGGTGTCGTCGCCGGCGCCGCCCAGCAGGGTGTCGACGCCGTGGTCGCCAGCCAGGGAGTCGTTGCCGCTCTCGCCGGACAGCACGTCGTCGCCCAGGTCGCCGCGCAGCAGGTCGTCGCCGGCACCGCCATAGGCGGTGTCGTTGCCGGCGTTGCCGTAGACCCGGTCGTTTCCGTCGCCGCCGAAGGCGGTGTCGGCACCCGTGCCGCCATAGATCGCGTCGTTTCCGGCCTCGCAGAGCAATAGGTCGGCACCGTCGCCGGGCGAGTCCCAGCCATAGGCGTCGCCGAAGATCTCGTCGTCGCCGTCGCCGCCGCGGACCTGGTCGTCGCCCAGCCCGCCGACCAGCCGGTCGCCGCCGGTGCCGCCGTCGATGACATCGGCGCCGGCGAGGCCGTCGACCGTGTCGGCACCGCCCAGCGCGTCGATCACGTCGGCGGCGGCCGTGCCGTCCAGGCTGTCGGCCGCCGCCGTGCCGAACCGGATCCCAGCCACGTCGGCGCTGATCTCGATCCGGCCGACCGCGCCGCCGACAAGGTCGGCGTAGTAGACATAGCCGTCCGGGCCGAGCACGAAATCGACCGGACCGAAGCCGGACGTGCTGCTGAACAGGTACTTCACGGTGTTCGGGTCGGCGGAATCGACCGCATAGACCTCGCCCTGCACCGCGTCGGCGAAGAAGAAATCGCCGATCAGCGCATCGGGATAGCGGTCGCCGCGATAGACCACCTCGCCGCCGGTGATGGCCTGGACCTGGTAACCGGGCTCCGCCTCGACATGGGCGAAGGCGCGATAGGGCGCGGTCACGGACACCGCACCGCCGGCGACCAGGGCATAGAACGCCTGGGCCGCGGGCAGGCCGCTATAGCCGGGCGGCTGCGCCAGGGTGCCGCCGTCGGCGCCCTCGAAGAACGGCCAGCCGAAATTCGCGCCGGCCGGCCCGGTATCGATCTCTTCGTAGCTGTTCCAGCCCGTGTCGGTGATGAACAGGTGGCCGGCGTCGTCGAAGGCAATGGAAAAGGGGTTGCGCAGGCCGAGCTGCCAGACCTTGGCGCGGTTGCTGTCCAGGTCGGTTTCCGCCGTCACGAACGGATTGTCGGCCAGGCCGGCGCCGGTCATCGGGTCGATGCGCAGGATCTTGCCGGACAGGCTGTCCAGTTGCTGCACGCTGACGGTGCGCGGATCGGTTGCGTCGAACGAGGTGCCGTCGCCGATGCCGACATAGAGCATGCCGTCCGGCCCGAAGGCCAGCGACCCGCCGGCGTGGCTGCGCGAATCGACCTTGATGTAGTCCTGCCGGTAGACCGGGTTGTCGGGGTCGCTGGCGTCGAGGATGTCGGAAGCAGGCTGGCCGAGGTCGGACGTGCTGTCGACGTGGCCGCCGCCGCCGATGTCGGCCAGGGTCTGCCCCGCAGCGCCGACCAGCACGACCGTGCTGCCGGCGACCACGGTGGTATAGCCGGTTGTCGCGTCGGCGGTCATCCGCACCACCTGGGCGAAGCGGTTGCCGCCGCCGTCCGGCCCGGCATTTCCCGTCTCGGCCGCGGTATCCGGCGGGTCGACGACGTAAAAGGCGTAGATGTAGGGATCGGCCGGGAAGTTCGGATGCAGCGCGATGTCGAGCAACCCGCGGTCGAGAGCGGCGTTGGTCGCCGCTGACAGGTCGGCGACGACCGAGACCAGGCTGCCGTCGTCGAGATGGTAGGCGGCGATCACGCCGCCCTTCTCGGCGACGTAGACGAGATTCGGGTCCTGCGGTGCGAATTCGAGCGCAATCGGCTGGTCGAGCCCGGTCAGCACCGAGACCTGGTCGACATGATAGTCGGAGACCAGCGGCGGCTGCGGCGGGTCGACCGCCGGATTCTCGTCGTCGAGGATGGCGATCCGCGCGGTGCGCGGCGCCAGCAAGCCGCCGTCCTCCACATTGACCAGCGAAAACACGAAGGTCTCGGTGGGTTCGGCCAGCGCATCGTCCAGGATCGCGACCGACACGGTCACGCTGGCCACGCCGGCGTCCATGACGACGAAACCGTCGAGCGCGAAATAGTCGGCGCCGGCCGTCGCAGTGTCGGCGGTGAGTCCGTATTGCACGGTGGCCGGCCCGGACAGGTCGCCGGTGCGCACGATCTCGACGGCAAGCGTGCCGGCCGTCTCGGCGACACCATATTCGGTCCGCGCGAGCTTGACCGTTCCGCTCAAGCGGACCTCTGAAGCCGGGAAATCGGGGTGACCATGCCGTGGCCGCCTTCGCGTCGCCGGCTCCGCTGTGCACCCGGCACCGCCCGGACTCGGCCACGCTGCAATCGACCGGATTTATACTAAACATTCAGACAGAAAAATGGCGGTGAGATCGATCCATCGGCATCGACCCCACCGCGCGCCCGCCGCGGCGTTCGGGCCGCCATCGCGCCGCCCCTTGTCGCCGAATTCAATATCGATTATCCATGATATATGGATAAGATAGGAACCCTGGACGCGCTGGCCGCGCTTGCGCACGAGACCCGGCTGGACGTGTTCCGGCTGCTGGTGCGGGCAGGCGCCGAAGGGCTGCCCGCCGGCGAGATCGGGGCGCGGCTCGGGGTGCGGCAGAACACCATGTCGGCCAACCTGGCCATCCTGGCGCGCGCGGGCCTGATCCGCGCCAGCCGCGACGGCCGCAGCATCCGCTATGCCGCCGACTTCGACGGCATGCGCGGCCTGCTCGGCTTCCTGATGGAAGACTGCTGCGGCGGCCGGCCCGACCTGTGCCGGCCGGTGCTCGACGCGGTGGTCTGCCGCTGCTGACTTTGGAGAAAGCCGACATGGCCGAGCGCCCCTACAACGTCCTGTTCCTGTGCACCGGCAACTCCGCGCGCTCGATCCTGGCCGAGGCGATCCTCGCCCGCGCGGGCGCCGGCCGCTTCGTCGCCTTTTCGGCCGGCTCGCACCCGAAGGGCGCGGTCCACCCCTATGCGCTCGACCTGCTGGGCAGGCTCAACCACGACGTCGCGTTCGCCCGCTCGAAGAGCTGGGACGAATTCGCGGCGCCCGGCGCGCCGAAGATGGATTTCGTCTTCACCGTCTGCGACAGCGCGGCGGCGGAGGTCTGTCCGGTCTGGCCCGGCCAGCCGATGACCGCGCACTGGGGCGTGCCCGACCCGGCCGCGGCCGAGGGCAGCGAGGCCGAGCGCAGGCTGGCCTTCGCCGACGCCTATCGGATGCTGTCGAACCGGATCTCGGTCTTCGTCGCCCTGCCGATGACCGCGCTCGACCGGCTGAGCCTGCAACGGCGGCTGAGCGAGATCGGCCGCAACCTGCCGGAATCGGCCTAGGCCATGGCTTCCGACACGACCGCCGCAGCGGCGCCGGGCGGCATCGGCTTCTTCGAGAAGTGGCTGTCGGTCTGGGTCGCCCTGTGCATCGCCGCCGGCATCGGGCTGGGCAGCCTGCTGCCCGGCCTGTTCGGCACGCTGGCCGGCTGGGAGTACGCCCACGTCAACCTGGTCGTCGCGGTGCTGATCTGGGCGATGGTCTATCCGATGATGGTCAACGTCGACCTCGCAAGCCTGGGCCACATCGCCGACCGGCCGCGCGGCCTGATCATAACGCTGGCGGTCAACTGGCTGGTCAAGCCGTTCACCATGGCCGGCCTCGGCGTGCTGTTCTTCGAGCTGCTGTTCGCCGACCTGATCGCGCCGGCCGATGCGCAGCAGTATATCGCCGGCCTGATCCTGCTCGGCGCCGCGCCCTGCACCGCGATGGTGTTCGTCTGGTCGCAGCTGACCCGCGGCGACCCGAACTACACCCTGGTGCAGGTGTCGGTGAACGACATCGTCATGATCGTCGCGTTCGCGCCGATCGTCGCCCTGCTGCTCGGCGTCACCGACATCGCGGTGCCCTGGCAGACGCTGCTGCTGTCGGTCGGCCTCTACGTGGTGATCCCGCTGATCGCCGGCGCCGCCACCCGCCGCATGCTGACCCGCCGCGGGGCGCGCCGCGGCAACGGCCGGGCGGCGGTGGCCCGCTTCACCGCGGCGGTTAAGCCGTTCTCCGTGCTCGGCCTGCTGGCCACCGTGGTGCTGCTGTTCGGCTTCCAGGGCCAGGTGATTCTCGACCGCCCGCTGGTGATCGCGCTGATCGCGATCCCGCTGCTGATCCAGTCCTACGGCATCTTCGCCCTCGCCTACGGCGCCGCCTGGGCATGGCGGGTGCCGTTCGAGGTGGCGGCCCCCTGCGCCCTGATCGGCACCTCCAACTTCTTCGAGCTGGCGGTGGCGGTCGCGATCAGCCTGTTCGGGCTCGAATCCGGCGCCGCGCTGGCCACCGTCGTCGGCGTGCTGGTCGAGGTGCCGGTGATGCTGTCGCTGGTCGCCTTCGCCAACCGCACCCGCCGGCATTTCCCCGCGGCGCGCTAGCGTCGATTCCTGCGGCGGCCGACGGCCGGCCTGCGCTAGTCTGGCGGCAGCAGCCGCACGGCGAGACGGCGCCGCGGCGAACGCTGGTGGGGAGGACGGCCGATGCGCAACGACCGGGTGCGCGCCGCGGTGATGACGGCGCCGGGGCGGCTGGAGCTGCGCGACTATCCCTATCCCGACGTCGGCGCCGACGCGATGGTGATGAAGCTGGAGATGTGCGGCATCTGCGGTACCGACAAACACACCTATCGCGGCGAGACGGTGCAATATGCCGGCACCCCGGCCGAATCCCACACCCCGTTCCCGCTGATCCCCGGGCACGAGGTCGTCGGCACCGTCGCCGAGATCGGCAAGGCGGCGGCGACGTCGCTGGAATATTCCGGCCAGCCGCTCGCGGTCGGCGACCGGGTGGTGATGTGCCCCGACATCCTGTGCGGCAAATGCTGGTACTGCCGCAACACCTTCGGCTTCCCGCTGTGCCAGAACATCCGCGGCTACGGCAACGCCTTCTGCAGCGACGAGGCCCCGCACCTGATGGGCGGCTGGGCCGACTACATCTACGTCCGGCCCGACGCCTTCGTGTTCAAGGTGCCCGACGAACTCGACGCGCGGCTGGCGGTGATGGCCGAGCTGATGGCGGTGACCTACAACCTGGACAAGGCCAAGCAGCTCTACACGCTGGCCGGCGACGGCTTCGGTTCCGGCGCCACGGTGGTGATCCAGGGCACCGGGCCGATGGGGCTGCTGCACGTGCTGAAGGCGCACATCCTCGGCGCCGGGCGGATCATCGCGCTCGACCGGTCGCAATCCCGCCTGGCGCTGGCCCGCGACTTCGGCGCCGACCACACCATCGCCGTCGCCGGCGCCAGCCGGGCCGAGCGGGTGGAGGCGGTGCGCGCGCTGACCGACGGCCGCGGCGCCGACGTGATCGTCGAATGCACCGGCGAGGCGGAAGCGATTCCCGAGGGTCTGGAGATGGCGCGGCGCGGCGGCACCTATGTTGTGGCCGGCGTGTTCGCCGACGTCGGCGACATCCCGATCAATCCGCACCGCCACCTGCTCGCCAACCAGATCAACCTGATCGGCATGACCAACCATCCGCCGACCGGCTATGTGAACAGCATGCGGCTGCTCGCCCGCTTCAAGGACCGCTTCCCGCTCGACCGCTTCGTCAGCCACGCCTTCCCGCTCGACCGGGTCGAGGAGGCGATGGCGACCGCCTTCGACATCGACCGGGCGATGAAGGTGGTGCTGACGCCCAGCGAAGGCTGACGGCGGCATCGCGCTGACCGGCGCCGGGACGCCGGCCAGGTCTTGCATTTGCGTGCCGATGCGCCGACGCTGCCGCGAACGCCGGAGCGGCCGATGGCACAGCGCACCACCGCGATCCTCACCCTGCTCCTGCTGCTGGCGCCGTGGGCCGGGCCGGCACAGGACGGCGACGCCGGCTGGCCCGGCGCGGTGCCGCCGCCGGCGCCGGCCGACAACCCGACCACGCCGGCGAAGGTGGAGCTGGGCCGGCACCTGTTCTTCGATTCGCGCCTGTCCGGGCCGGGCTACATGTCCTGCGGCACCTGCCACCGGCCGGAACTGGGCTTCAGCGACGGCCGCCCGGTCGCCATCGGCAGCACCGGGCAGGCGCATCCGCGCAACACGCCGGGGCTGGCCAATGTCGGTTATTTCGCCGTGCTGACCTGGGCCGACCCGGCCGAGACGGCGCTGGAGACCCAGTCGAGCGCGCCGCTGTTCGGCCGCGAGCCGATCGTCGAGATGATGACCGACAGCCGGCGCGCCGAGGTGCTGCGCCGCTTCGAGGGCGACGCGGTCTATCGCCGCCTGTTCGCCGCCGCCTTTCCGGAGACCGGCGGCGCCATCGACTTCGCCTCGATCCAGCGGGCGCTGGCCGCGTTCCAGCGCACCCTGATCTCCGACGACAGCCCCTATGACCGCTTCGCGCGCGACGGCGAAGCCGGTGCCATGAGTGCGGCGGCGCAACGCGGCCTGGCGCTGTTCGCGAGCGAGCGGCTGCACTGCGTCGCCTGCCACGTGCCGCCGCACTTCACCGACGCGGCGACCGGCGCGCATTTCCACAACACCGGCCTTTACAACCTCGACGGCGCCGGCGGCCTGCCAGCCGGCAACCGCGGGCTGATCGACCGCACCGGCGCGCCGGGCGACATGGGCCGGTTCCGCACGCCCAGCCTGCGCAACGTGGCGGTGACCGCGCCCTACATGCACGACGGCTCGATCGCGACGCTGGATGCCGTCGTCGACGCCTATGCCGCCGGCGGCCGGGCCGCCGTCGACGGCGCCCGTTCGCCGCTGGCCTCGCCGCTGGTCGCCGGCTTCGCGCTGACGCCCGGCGAGCGCGCCGATCTGATCGCCTTCCTGGAGGCGCTGACCGACGACGGCTTCCTCACCGACGAGCGGCTACAGTCGCCGTTCCGCTACCGGGCGGAGGAGGACGGCTCCGAATAGCCCTCGTCGGGCCGGTCGGCGATGCGGCGGCCGATGATGCGCCGGCCCATCAGGCTGGCGACCAGGTCGACCAGCAGCCTCGCGCTCTGCCCGCGCACGTCGAGGAACGGGTTGAGCTCGGCCACGTCCAGCGAGATCACCAGCCCGGAGTCGTACAGCATCTCCATGATCAGGTGCGCCTCGCGATAGGTGGCGCCGCCGGCGACCGTGGTGCCGACCGCCGGCGCGATCGACGGGTCGAGGAAATCGATGTCGAGGCTGACGTGCAGCACGCCGCCGGCCTGCTGCACCGTGTCCAGCACCTGGCGCATCAGCAGCGGCACGCCGAACTCGTCGATCTGGCGCATGTCGACGATGGTGACGCCGCGGCGGCTGACCGCATCGCGCTCGACCCGGTCGACCGAGCGGATGCCGAACTGGATCATCCGGCGCGGGTCCAGCGGCACCCGCGGCTCGTCGCCCAGCATCCAGTCCAGCCCCGGCTCACCGCACAGCATCGCCACCGGCATGCCGTGCAGGTTGCCCGACGGCGAGGACTCCGGGGTGTTGAAGTCGGCATGGGCATCCAGCCACAGCACGAACAGGTCGCGGCCGCGCTCGCGGCAGTGGCGGGCGACCCCGTTGATGCTGCCCATCGCCATGGTGTGGTCGCCGCCCAGGAAGATCGGCAGATATCCGGCCGCCATCAGCGTGTGTGCGCGGGCGCTGAGCGCGCGGGTCCATTCGGCGACCAGCTGCGGGTTGCGGGCATTGCCGGCGACCGCGACCTGCGCCGGCCCGACGCCTTCCGGCTGGACGTCGCCATGGTCCTCGACGTCGTGGCCGAGGTCGCGCAGCGCGGCGGCCAGACCCGCGGTGCGCAGCGCCGCCGGCCCCATCGCCGGCCCCGGCTCGTGCGTGCCCGCCTCCACCGGCACGCCGAGAATGGCAATCGGCGGCAGCTTGCGGTCGGCATCGGACCAGGAGACCGGGATTGTCACCGCTCAGTAGTCCCCGACTTCGCCGGGCGGGTTGGCGCGCGGCGCGAACACCGGCGCGTCGCCGATCTCGCGGGCATGGGCCAGCGCCCAGCGCACCGACGGAAAGGCGATGTCGTCCCACGGAATCGCGTCCCAGGCATAGAGCGCCACCGCCTGGCTCTCCGGCCCGGCCGCGATCTCGGCCGACCGCAGCCGGCCGCGAAAGATCAGCTGGACCTGGCTGATGCGCGGGATCGAATAGAGGCCGATCAGCCCGTCGAGGTCGATGCGGGCGCGCGCCTCCTCCCAGGCCTCGCGCGCTGCGCCCGCCTGCGCCGTCTCGCCCAGCTCCAGATAGCCGGCCGGCAGGGTCCAGAAGCCGAGCCGCGGCGGGATGGCGCGGCGCACCATCAGGATGCGGCCCTGCCAGGTCGAGACCGAGCCGACCACCACCTTCGGGTTGTCGTACTGGATGTGGCCGCAGGTATCGCAGACCAGCCGCTCGCGGTCGTCGCCCTGCGGCACGATGCGGGAAAAGGCCTGTCCGGCCGCTGCGTCGCGGTTTTCGGCCATCGGAACGATCTGTGCCGCCTGCTGGGTCGGGGCAAGGCGGCAGAATAGCCGCTTGCGCGCCGGCCGCGCCATCGCGATGTGCCCGGCGCGCTCACCCCTCCCCGATCGGCACCTCGGTGCTCCACTTCGGGATGTCGAGCACGATCTCGCTGGTATAGGCGCGGATACCGGGGCCGGTGGTCAGCACCTGGCGGGCGAAGTCCTGGTAATGGGCGACGTCGCGGCTGCGCACCAGCAGGATGTAGTCGATGTCGCCGGCCACAGTCAGGCACTGCACCACGCGGGGCAGCGCGCGCATCCGCTTCTCGAAGGCCAGCATCACCGCCTCGCGCGGCCGCTCCAGCTTGATCCGCACCACCGTGAGCAGGGGCCAGCCGAGCGCGGCCGGATCGACCAGCGCCACCTGGCGCGCGATCACGCCGGCCGCCTTCAGCCGCCGCACCCGCTTCAGGCAGGCCGGCGGCGACAGCCCGACCGCGTCGGCCAGCGCCTGGTTGGCGATGCCACAGTCGGCCTGCAGCGCGCGCAGGATGCGCCGGTCGATGGCATCGAGCGTCGCCGCGGCTGGCGTCTCGTTCGGAAAGTCAGAGGCCATTTCGCTTGCTCTGGATTTCTTCAGTTGGCGGATTCCAGCCGAGACTCTGCAGAATTGCGTCCAACAAAGAAATCCGGATTCCGCGCAGGCGCAGTAGAATGCCGCCGGTCCACGCAAGCGTGGCAGAATGCTGGGAGTCCGCACCCGATGAGCGCCGACACGCCGCCGTCCGGCCCGACCCTGACCAACGAACCGTGGGACGCGCATCTCGTCCGCTACGGCATGCCGTTCGCCCCGCATCTCATCGCCAAGGCGCGCGGCACCCTGATCTGGGACACCGAGGGCCGCGAGGTCCTCGATTTCACCTCGGGCCAGATGTGCGCCACCATCGGCCACAACCACCCGCGCATCGTCGACGCGGTGCGCCAGGCCTGCGAAGGCGCGCTGCACCTGTTCAGCGGCATGCTGAGCCCGCCGGTGGTGGCGCTGTCGCAGCGGCTGGCCGCCATGCTGCCGCCCCGCCTGTCGCGTGCGCTGTTCCTGTCGACCGGCGGCGAGTCCAACGAGGCGGCGCTGAAGCTGGCCAAGATGCACACCGGCAAGTTCGAGGTGGTCGGCTTCACCGGCGCCTGGCACGGCATGACATCGGGCGCGCAGGCGGTGAACTACGTCGCCGGCCGCAAGGGCTTCGGCCCGATGCTCCCCGGCGCCCTGAGCCTGCCCGCGCCCAACGCCTATCACTGCCCGGTGCGCCACTGCCGCGACGCCTGCGACGGCACCTGCCTGGAGGTCGGCTTCGACATGGTCGACGCCCAGTCCACCGGCGCGCTGGCCGCGGTGATCGCCGAGCCGGTGGAAAGTTCCGGCGGCGTGATCGTGCCGCCGGAGGGCTACTGGCAGAAGGTGAAACAGCACTGCGACAAGCGCGGCATGCTGCTGATCTTCGACGAGGCGCAGACCGCCTTCGGCCGGCTCGGCCGCGACTTCGCCTTCCAGCATTTCGGCGTCGAGCCCGACATCCTGACCCTGTCGAAGACGCTGGGCGGCGGCCTGCCGATCGCCGCCACCGTGGTCTCCGACGAACTGGAGGAAGACTGCCACGCGAAAGGCTTCATCCACCCGACCTCGCACGTGTCCGACCCGCTGCCGGCGCAGGCCGCGCTGGCGGTGCTCGACGTGCTGGCCGAGGAGGACCTGAACGCGCGGGCGCTGGAGATGGGCGCCTACCTTCAGGCCGGCCTGAAGGACCTGCAGGCGCGCCACGAGATCATCGGCGACGTGCGCGGCTTCGGCCTGCTGCAGGGGGTCGAGCTGGTCAAGAACCGCGAGACCCGCGCACCCGACGCCGCCACCGGGCGCGCCATCACCGCCCGCTGCATGGAGCTCGGGCTGTCGATGAACATCGTCTCGGTCGGGCTGATGTCCGCGATCTGGCGCATCGCCCCGCCGCTGACGGTCACCCGCGCCGAGATCGACCGTGCGCTGGCGATCCTCGACCAGGCGATCGGCGAGGTGCTGGCGGAAGGAAGGGCGCAGGCGGCGGAATAGGCCGCCGCGGCGGTCAGACCACCACGTTGAGGTAGGTGCCGCGCTCGGTCGGCTCGTCGGGCTGGTTGTCCGGCAGGCGGCGGCGGAAGCGGAATTCCTTGCGCTCGTGCACCGGCTCGGCCTTGCGCACCGCCTCGACCCGCGGGCTGGCCGACGGCGACGCCACCAGACGCCCGATGGCGGAGGCTGTGCGGCTGACCGTGGCAAGGCGCATGGGCTGAACCCTCACTGACTGTCAATCATTGTGCGCCGTCATGCTTAGCGGAAGGTTAAAATCCACAGTTCGTGAATGAAAGGTGGAGGCCGATGCTGTACGGCGAGGATCTGGCCCACATCCAGGCGGCCGGCTTCGACGGCTTCGCGACCCGGGTCGCGCCGGCGCTGGTGGCGCTGCTGCGCGCCGCCGCCATCGCGGTCGAACGGGTCTGCGACGTCGGCTGCGGCGCCGGCACGACAACGCGCGCGCTCTGCGACGCCGGCTTCGCGGTGACGGCGATCGAGCCCTCGGCCCCGCTGCTGGCACTGGCCCGCGCCGCGGCGCCCGGCGCGCGCTTCGTCAACGCCTCGGTCTACGGCGCGGCGCTGCCGGCCGCGGAGGCGGTGGTGGCGTTGGGCGAGCCGCTGACCTATCACCAACCGGATGACGACGCCGGCGCCCGCCTGCGCGCCGTCTTCGCCGCTGCGGCGCGGGCGCTGCCGCCGGAGGGGCTGCTGGTCTTCGACCTGCTGACGCCGGACGCGGCCGGGCCGGTGCGGCGCGGCTGGCAGAGCGGGGTCGACTGGGCGGTGCTGTACGAGGTGCGGCCGGGCGCGCAGCCGGATCGGCTGGAACGCAGCATCGAGACCTTCCGCATGGTTGGCGGCGGCTATCGCCGCGGCCGCGAGCGGCACCATGTGCGGCTGTTTCAGGTCGGCGACGTCGTTGCCTGGCTGGACGGCGCCGGCTTCGCGGTCGACGTCCGCGACCGGCTGGGCGACGCGCCGTTGCCGGAAGGCCGCCGCCTGTTCGTTGCGGTGCGCCGGCCGGCTCAGCTCGCCCGGCGCTCGACCCGCTCCGGGCCGGCCGGCTGATCCGCCGCGCCGCCGTTCCGCGATTCCTCGATCCAGGCGGCAACGGTGGCCAGCAGCCGGGTCTTGTCGACCGGCTTGGCCAGATAGTCGTTCATGCCGGCCTCGATGCAGATGTCGCGGTCGCCCTTCATCGCATTGGCGGTCAGCGCAATGATCGGCGTCCTGCGGTCGGGATGGCGGGCGCGGATGCGGCGCGTCGCCTCCAGCCCGTCCATCTCCGGCATCTGCACGTCCATCAGCACCACGTCGTAGGGCAGTTGGTGGAACAGGTTCAGCGCCTCCGCGCCGCTGTTGGCGATGTCGACCCGATAACCGGCGCGCGACAGGGTGACGTTGACGAACATCTGGTTCACCGCATTGTCCTCGACCAGCAGGACGCGGCCCTTGCCGGCGTTGGCCGACGCGGCCGGGTTCACGGCCTCCGCCAGCATCTGCGGCGTCATCTCGCCGCGCGGGAACACCACCTCCGACGACCGCTCGACCAAGATGCGCAGCCCGGCGGTCATGGTCGAGCGCCGCAGCGGCTTCGGCATGCTGGCGTCGAAGCCCAGCTTCTCGGCCTCGACCTGGCTGGTGACCAGCCCCGACGACGACGACAGCACCAGCAACGGGCGCTTCGCAAGGTCGAGCCCCTTGATCGCCTTCGCCACGGCGACGCCGTCCATGCCCGGCATCATATGGTCGAGGATGACGATGTCGTATGACTTATGCATCAACGCCCGCAGCGCGGCCGGCCCGTCGGCCTCGGTGTCGGCCTCCAGCCCCAGCGCGGCCAGCGAACGCACCCAGACGTCGCGGCTGATGTCGGTGTCGTCGACCACGAGGATGGTGCGGCCGACGAGGTCGCCGGCCAGGTCGGACAGGCTCTCGCGGTTGGTGCCGTTCAGGTTCTTCAGCGGCAAGGTGAAGCGGAAGGTGCTGCCCTTGCCCTCGGTGCTGTCGAAGCCGATGCTGCCGCCCATCAGCGCGACCAGCTCGCGGCTGATGGCGAGGCCGAGCCCGGTGCCGCCGAAGCGGCGCGTGGTGGTGCCGTCGACCTGGTTGAATTTCTGGAACAGGCTGCCGCGTGCCGCGTCGGGAATGCCGATCCCGGTGTCCGAGACCTCGAACCGGACCCAGGACTGGTCGCCCTCGCTGCGCTCCAGCGCCACGCTGACCGCAACGCCGCCCTCCTCGGTGAACTTGACCGCGTTGCCGACCAGATTCAGCAGGATCTGGCGAATGCGGCCCTGGTCGCCGTGCAGCAGGATCGGCACCTCGCCGTCCATGCTGGACGCGATCTCGATGCCCTTCTTGTGGGCGCGCGGCCCCATCAGCTCGACCACGCCGTCGACCATCTCCGGCAGGCTGAAGTCGATCGGCTCCAGCACGATCTTGCCCGATTCGACCTTGGCCAGGTCGAGGATGTCGTTGATCAGGTCGAGCAGCGCCTCGCCGGAGCTGATGATCGCCTTGGCCTGGTGGCGCTGATCGTCGTTCAGCTCCGAATCGACCAGCAGCCCGGCCATGCCGAGCACGCCGTTCATCGGGGTGCGGATCTCATGGCTGATCGTCGCCAGGAAGCGCGACTTGGCCTCGTTGGCCTCCTTCGCCTCCGTGGCGATCCGGTGCGCCTCGCGGTTGGCCTCGGCAAGCGTGCGCTCCACCTCGGCGCGGCGCTGGATCTCGCTCTCCAGGCTCTCGTTGGCATCGATCAGTGCCGCCGCGCGGACCTGCGAGTCGCGCCAGCGCCGGAACGCGAACCAGGCGACGCCGAAGGCGGAGATCGCCAGCGCCATCGGCACTTCGTCGACCTCCAGACCCTCGTTCGCCTCCGCCCATTCGTTCCACAGCTCGGCGAGCTCGGTGAAATGCGCAATGACCAGGCATGCACACAATGGTGATCGCGATGGTAATCCACAGGTCGCAGCTTCGCCGTGCGGTTCCGGGCGGCGAGGACAGTGTCGAGTTCGGGCGACATCGGGCGGGATCCGTATGGTGGCGATGGCTGCGATCTTTCGCGCAACAGGCTGAACAATCGGTAAACCGGAAATGGATGTGCCCAGGTCCTGCCGAGTAGATCATGGTTAAACGGCAGTAATTCCCGATCCATTTAGCGCGACGTCTTTGTATTTCCTGGAGCCGGTCGTGGCCGGCTGCGATACCCGGCCGAGCCCGTGGGCGCGGGACCGCTGCCGCCGGGCGGGCGCAACGCCGATACAAACCTTCCGGCCGGGTGGCCCCGGGGCCGTTGCCTCAGGCGGCGTCCGCCGCCTCGCCTCGGGCCCGTCCCGACGGGCGCCGGCCTGCTGCCAGACGCCGATCTTCTCGATCAGACGGCTGTGGTCGATCGGCTTGGTCAGATAGTCGTTCATACCTGCCGCCAGACAGATGTCGCGGTCGCCGGCCATGGCATTCGCCGTCAGCGCGATGATCGGGGTCTGGCGGTCCGGATGGCGGGCGCGGATCCGCCGTGTCGCCTCCAGCCATCATTCTCCGGCATCTGCACGTCCATCAGCACCACGTCGTAGGGCAGCTTGTGGAACATCTCGATCGCCTCGACGCCGCTGCTGGCCACGTCGACGCGGAAGCCGGCGCGCGACAGGATCACGTTGACGAACATCTGGTTCACCTGGTTGTCCTCGACCAGCAGCACCCGGCCCCTGACCGGCGGCTGCCCCGCCGCGGCTTCGGCGGCCGGCGCGGTCACCGGGTCGGGCAGCCGCGGGCGCTCGCGCAGCTGGGTGTCGGAGGTGCGCTCGACCAGGGTGCGCAGGCCGGCGATCAGGCTGGCGCGGCGCAGCGGCTTCGGAATGCTGGCGTCGAAGCCCAGCCGCCCCGCCTCGCGGTGCGACATGCCGACCCCCGATGAGGAGGACAGCACCAGCTTGGGCTGCGTTTCCAGGCTCAGGCCCCGGATCGCCTGGGCCAGCGCGACGCCGTCCATCCCCGGCATCATGTGGTCGATGATGGCCACGTCGTAGCGGCCGACCAGGATGCGCTGCAGCGCCGTCGGCCCGCTGGCAACCGCATCGGCCGCCAGGCCGAGCGCGGCCAGCGAGCGCAGCCAGATGTCGCGGTTGATCTCGGTGTCGTCGACGACCAGCACCCGCCGGCCGGCCAGCTCGGCCGCCAGGTCGGCCAGGCTCTCGCTGTTGGTGCCGTTCAGGTTCTTCACCGGCACGACGAAACGGAAAGTGCTGCCCTGGCCCGGCACGCTGGTGCAGTCGATCTCGCCCCCCATCAGCGTCGCCAGCTCGCGGCAGATGGCCAGGCCCAGCCCGGTGCCGCCGAAGCGCCGGGTCGTCGTGTTGTCGACCTGGGTGAATTTCTGGAACAGCCGGTGGCGCGCCTCGTCGGGGATGCCGATGCCGGTATCGGTGACGGCGAACGCCAGCCGGACCGCATCGCCGTCGCCGCCGTCGCGCGAGACGGTCACGCCGACGCCGCCGGATTCGGTGAACTTGATCGCGTTGCCGACCAGATTGAACAGCACCTGGCGGATACGGCCGGGGTCGGCGTGCAGCAGCACCGGCACGTCGGCCTCGATGCAGGCGGACAGCTCGATGCCCTTGTTGTGGGCGCGCGCCGCCATCAGCTCGATGACGCCGTCGACGATGTCGGGCAGCTCGAAATCGATGTGCTCCAGCTCGATCCGGCCCTCCTCGATCTTGGCCAGGTCGAGGATGTCGTTGATCAGGTCGAGCAGCGCCTCGCCGGAACTGTGGATCGCGTTGGCCTGCAGCCGCTGGTCCGCGTCCAGCTCCGAGTCGAGCAGCAGCCCGGCCATGCCGAGCACGCCGTTCATCGGGGTGCGGATCTCGTGGCTGATCGTCGCCAGGAAGCGCGACTTGGCCTCGTTGGCTTCCCTCGCCTCCTCGGCGATCCGGTGTGCCTCATAGTTGGCGCTGGCCAGCGTGCGCTCCACTTCCGCGCGACGCACGACCTCGGCCTCCAGCGCGGCGGTGCGTTCCTGCACCTTCTGCTCCAGCTCGTCGTGCGAGCGGGCCAGCCGGCGGCGGGCGGCCTGGTGCGCCGCCGCCAGCCTGCGGTAGGCGCCGACGAAGCGGACGCCGGCGCCGCAGATCGCCGCGCCGATCGCCGCCAGCAGGCCGGCCAGGAACGTCATGCCGATCCAGCCGAAACGGGTCATCGCCGCGGCGGTGTGGCTCATGTCGATGGTGATCTCGACCGCGCCGCGGAAATTGCCGTCGGCGATCAGGGGCAGGAAGGCATCGCCGGCGACCGTGACGTCTGGATGCGCCGCCGGTGCCTCGGTGACCCGCGTAAAGCTCTGGCCGGCACGGACCTGCGTGGCGAAGAACGGCTCGCGGTTGCTGCGGCCGACCTCGCCGGGCTCGCTGCTGAACACCACGTAGCCGTCGTGATCGTAGATGCGATAGCCGGCGAAATGTTCGTCGGTTTCGGCCTTCTCCAGGATGTGCCGCAGCTCGATGTCGAGCAGGCGCAGGGTCAGCAGCCGGCGGTCGTGCTCCGCCATGTGGTCGAGGAAGACCTGCCAGTTGTGGGCGATCTCGGTCGCCTCGTGCGCGATGACGTCCCGCTGCAGGGCACGCGAGCCGAGCCAGCCGGCCACCAGCGCGGCCACCGCGGCCAGTGCCAGGAAGAGCAGGAAGCCGCCCGCACGCGGCTTGGTCAGCGGCGCGTCGGCAGCCGCCGCGGGATCGAGGAGGGCCTTGTCAGCCAGGTTTTCCGTCAACACAGCATCCTGCACGGTCGGTCGGCCCACGCCCGCCCTTGCGCGGCTTCGCCGCCGAAGCGAGATGGCCGTATGGGCGGGCAACGGCTCCGGGGTCGGGAGCGGAGCGAACCTAGGCGGATCGCGGTTAATGTTCGCTGAAGCCCGGCACCGCGCCCAGTCCGCCGCCGGCCGGCCGGCGAGCGGCGCAGATGTGCCGTCGCGGCAGGCGCGTCGCGTCGAATTTTACCGGTCCTTAACGCGAAATTGGCATCGTTTCAGGCGAATCCTGGCCAGGTTACCGCCACCCACGAACGGGCGGAGCCGACGGGGGGCAAGAGCCGATGACCGTGCAGAAAGCACCGACCGAGCTGGACCTGGAAGAGATCGCCGCGCTGGCGCGCGGGCGCAATGCCGTCGACCGCGCCGCGCTGATCGAGGCGCTGAACGATGGCGTCGGCGCCCGGATCGCGGCGGCGAGCGAGCGCGAGCGCCTGCTGTTCGACGGCATCCTCGACCAGCTGCTGGCCTCCATCGAGCATGACGTGCGGGCCAGGCTCGCCGAACGGCTGGCGGCACGACCCGACGCGCCGCGGCCGCTAATCGCCCTGCTCGCAAACCAGGACATCGACATCGCCCGCCCGGTGCTGCTGCACAGCCGCGCGCTGCAGGACGACGACCTGGTCGAGATCGTCCGCCATCGCACGCTGGAGCACCAATTGGCCGTGGCGGCGCGCGACTCGCTGAGCGAGGAGGTCAGCGAGGAGCTGGTCGGCACCGGCCAGACCCGGGTCATCACCACGCTGCTGCGCAATCACGGCGCGCGCATCCGCGAGGCCACCCTGGCCTACCTCGCCGAGCAGGCCGAGCGGGTCGACGCCTTCCGCGAGCCGCTGGTCCACCGCCACGACCTGCCGCCGCACGTCGCCAAGCGCCTGTACCGTCTGGTGGCCGGCGCCCTGCGCGACGAACTGTCCGCCCGATTCGACATCGACGTGACCATCTTCGACGCGGTGATCGAGCAGGTCATCCAGGCCGCGACGGCGGCGCTGGCGGCCAGCCGCCGCCACCCGACCATGGCCCAGGCGCTGGCCGACGAACTGGCCCAGACCGAGCGGTTCGACGCCCGGCTGATGGTCGACGCGCTGAAACGCGGCGAGGTGGCGCTGTTCGAGGCGATGCTGATCCAGCAATCCGGGCTCAGGCCCGGCGACGTGCGCTGGGTCGTCTACGACACCGACGGCGAGCCGCTGGCGGTGCTGTGCCGCGCCATCGGCGTCACCCCGGCCTGCTTCTCGGACGTGTTCGAGCTGACCCGGCGCAGCTCGCGCCGCAGCCGCGCGGTGGCGGACGAGATGCACGAGCGCGCACTGGCGCTGTTCCAGCGGCTGGACAAGGAGGCCGCGGCCGCGCTGATGCGCGCCTGGCGGCGCGAACCGCGAAGCCTGCGCGAACGGTTCGGCATCGACGAACGGGAGAAGGCGGCCGTTGCCTAGCGCGCCGGAAGATCGGGCCTCGCAGCGGGCGTCGCCCCGCAGCACGGCCGCGTCCGGCACCGCGGCGCAGCGCCTGCACGACGTGCTGCGCCTGTCCAGCGAATGGCTCTACGAGACCGACGCGGAGCTGACCGTCACCTTCATGTCGGACCGGGTGCACGACGACCTCGGCGTAGTGCCGGCGGCGATGATCGGCCGCCGGCTGCCGGAACTGGGCGTGTTCGATGCCGGCCCCGACGCCTTCGCCGCCCAGCTCGACCCGTCCCGCCGCAAGCCCTTTGCCGACCGCATGGCCGACATGCGCCACGCCGACGGCTCGCTGCGGCGCATCCGCTTCGCCGGCGTGCCGATGTACGAGGACGGCGGCTTCGCCGGCTATCGCGGCATCGCCCGCGACGAGACCTTGCGGCTGTCGGCGGTCGACGCGGCGCAGCGGGCGGAGTCGCGCCTCTTGATGGGCCTTGCCGCTATCCGCGACGGCTTCGCCGTGTTCGACTCGCTGGGCATGCTGATCTGCGCCAACCCGCAGCTGGCCGACGACTTCGGCCGCCGCGACGGCGTGCCGCCGGGCATCGAGCTTGCCAAGCTGCTCAACCACGCGCTCAAGTCCGGCTGGTTCGTCGACACCGATGCGTCGTCGCTGACCGCCGCGCCGCCGCGGCTGACCGACCCGGCCAGCGGCCAGAGCATGGTCGAGATCGGCCTTGCCGACGGCCGCCGCGTGCTGTTCTGCGCCAGCCGCACCGACTGCGGCGATACGGTGCTGATCTCCACCGACATCACGGCGCTGCAGTCGGCCCAGCGCGGCGGCGCCCGGCGCTCCACGCTGAAGTCCGCCTGACCGGCCGGCAGGCGCCGCTAGGGGGCGGCGCGCCTGTTGTAGTCCAGCTCGGCCTGGGTCAGCTGGAAGCCGAGATAGATCCGATAGTCGCCGCCCGTGGCCCGGCCGCCGGGCAGCGGCAGCTCGACCGTCACCTCGTCGCTGAAGCCGGCGCGGATCTCGCCGTCGCGGAACTCCACCGGGATGGTCAGTTCCTGCTTGCCGACCACGGCGCCGTCGGGGCGGGTCACCGCCACGAAATAGGGCACCGGTTCGGTCACCGCCGGGCCGCCGGGCGGGCGGTCGAACACCGAGGAGACCTGCAGCTCGACCGCGACGATGTCGTCGTCGTAGGCGCAGTTGCCGGTCACGCCGACGATCTCGCCGTAGAAGGCCAGCGCGTCCGGCGTCGCCGCCTGGCCGCCGAAGCGCGACAGCTTGGACAGCTCGCCGACGATGGCGGCATCGGGGCACAGCAGGCCCAGCGATTCGGCCGAATCGGACCCGCAGCCGGCAAGGACCAGCGCAGCCGTTCCCGCCAGCGCCCGTGCAGTGCCGCCGAACGCCTGTCTCGCACGCCCCATCCGAATCGCTTTTCCCAGCCGGATCATTATATTGGCGCGGACTGTAGAGAGGGCGTTCCGGCGACGCAAGGCGCCTGGGCGACCCGTACGCACCGCCCGCCCGGATGCCGATGACCAAGCCGCCGCTCACCGTCCTGCTCGCCGCGCCGCGCGGATTCTGCGCCGGAGTCGACCGGGCGATCCAGATCGTCGAACTGGCGCTGGCGAAATACGGCCGGCCGGTCTATGTGCGGCACGAGATCGTGCACAACCGCTTCGTGGTTGCCGACCTGGAGGCGAAGGGCGCCGTGTTCGTCGAGGAATTGGACCAGGTGCCGGACGACGCGCCGGTGGTGTTCTCCGCCCACGGGGTGCCGAAGGCGGTGCCGGCCGAGGCGCAGCGCCGCCGCATGCTCTATCTCGACGCCACCTGCCCGCTGGTCAGCAAGGTGCACCGCGAGGCGGAACGCCAGCACGCCGACGGCCGCCACGTGGTGCTGATCGGCCATGCCGGCCACCCGGAGGTGATCGGCACCATGGGCCAGCTGCCGGCCGGCGCGGTCAGCCTGGTCGAGACGGTCGACGACGTGGCGGCGCTGGCGCCGGCGGACCCGGACCGGCTCGCCTTCGTCACCCAGACCACGCTGTCGGTCGACGACACCGCGGCGGTGGTCGATGCGCTGCGCGCCCGCTTCCCGGCCATCGTCGGCCCGAAGAAGGAGGACATCTGCTACGCCACCACCAACCGGCAGCAGGCGGTGAAGGCGATCGCGGCGCGCTGCGACGCCATCGCGGTGGTCGGCGCACCGAACTCGTCGAACTCCCGCCGCCTGGTGGAGGTGGCCGAACGGGCCGGCTGCGCGCGCGCCTTCCTGCTGCAGCGCGGCGCCGACCTCGACCTCGCCGCGCTGGACGGCGTGCGCACGCTGGGCATCTCCGCCGGCGCGTCGGCGCCGGAGGTGCTGGTCGACGAGGTGATCGCCGCCTGCCGCACCCGCTTCGCGGTCACGGTCGAGGAGGTGCGGCTGACCGACGAGCACATCACCTTCAAGCTGCCGCGGGCGCTCGTCGCGTAGCATGGCGGTCTACACCGAAGTCAGCGACGAGGACCTGGCCGCCTTCCTCGCCGAATACGCGATCGGCGAGGTGGTGTCGGCCAAGGGCATCGCCGAGGGGGTGGAGAATTCCAACTACCTGCTGATCACCACCACCGGCCAGTACATCCTGACCCTCTACGAGAAGCGGGTCGAGGAGGCGGACCTGCCGTTCTTCCTCGGCCTGATGGAGCACCTGGCCGCCAAGGGCTTCTCGTGCCCGACCCCGATCCCCGGCCGCGACGGGCACAGCCTGCGCCGGCTGGCCGGCCGTCCCGCCGCGATCATCAGCTTCCTGCGCGGGCTGTGGCCGCGCCGGGTGCTGCCGGTGCATTGCGCCGGCGTCGGCACCGCGCTGGCCGACATGCACCTGGCGGCGGCCGACTTCACCATCACCCGCACGAACGCGCTGTCGGTGCCGGGCTGGCGGCCGCTGCTGGACGCCTGCCGCGCCGACGGCGACAGCGTCGCCCGCGGCCTGATCGCGACGCTGGACGCCGAGCTCGACCTGCTGGAGGGTGCGTGGCCGGCGGACCTGCCGGTCGGCGTCATCCACGCCGACCTGTTCCCCGACAACGTCTTCTTCCTGGGCGACGCGCTGTCGGGCGTGATCGACTTCTATTTCGCCTGTACCGACTTCCTGGCCTACGACGTGGCGGTATGCCTGAACGCCTGGTGCTTCGAGAACGACACCAGCTTCAACGTGACCAAGGCGCGCCGCCTGCTCGGCGCCTATGTCCGCCGCCGGCCGCTGACCGTGGCGGAACTCGCCGCGCTGCCGCTGCTGGCACGGGGCGCGGCGCTGCGCTTCCTGCTGACCCGGCTCTACGACTGGCTGAACACGCCGCCCGGCGCGCTGGTGAAGCCGAAGGACCCGCTGGAGTATCTGCGCAAGCTGCGCTTCCACGCCCAGGTCGCCGACCCGCAGGACTATGGGCTCAGCGCCGAGGAATGCTGCGTTGGCTGACGACGCGGCCACGGTCCACGCCTTCACCGACGGCGCCTGCAGCGGCAATCCCGGCCCCGGCGGCTGGGGCGCGATCCTGCGCTTCAAGGGCGTGGAGAAGGAACTGAGCGGCGGCGCGGCCGAGACCACCAACAACCGGATGGAGCTGATGGCGGCGATCGCCGCGCTGGAGGCGATCACCCGGCCGGTGGCGATCGTGGTCCATACCGACAGCATGTACCTGCACGACGGCATCACCAAATGGATGCCGCGGTGGAAGGCGCGCGGCTGGAAGACCGCGGCGAACAAGCCGGTGAAGAACGACGACCTGTGGAAGCGGCTGGAGGCCGCGGCGGCGGGCCACAAGGTGCGCTGGCAATGGGTCAAGGCGCACAACGGCCATGCCGAGAACGAGCGCGCCGATGCGCTGGCCCGCGCCGCCATCCCGGGCCGCGGCGGCGGGCCGGCCGCCAAGACCGACGCGGCATGAGCCAGCGCCTGGCCGAGCCGCGGGCGCAGACCGCCTTCCTGCTCGCCCGCCATCGCATCGACCTGGTCCTCGACGTCGGCGCCAATGTCGGCCAGTACGCGCTGGGCCTGCGCGGCGCCGGCTACGGCGGGCGCATCGTCTCGTTCGAGCCGCAGGCGGCCGCCCATGCCGCGCTGCGGCAGGCCGCCGGCGCCGACCCGCTGTGGCAGGTCGCGCCGCGCTGTGCCGTCGGCGCCGAAGCGGGCACGATCGCGCTCAACATCTCGGCCGCCAGCGACATGAGCTCCGCCCTGCCCTTCACCGCCGAGAGCGCCCAGCACTTCGAGTCCGACCGCTTCGTCGCGACCGAGACCGTGCCGCTCTTCCGGCTCGACGCGTTGTGGTCCGAGTTGGTGCCGGCGGGCGCGCGCGTGTTCCTCAAGTCCGACACCCAGGGCTTCGACCTGGCGGTACTGACCGGCGCCGGCGACCGGCTGGCGGAGACCGCCGGCATCCAGGTCGAGGCGTCGCTGCACCCGGTCTACCAAGGCCAACCTGGCTATCGCGCCGTGCTCGACTTCCTCGAGCCGCGGGGATTTGCCCTGATGCAGGTGATTCCCGGCTAGCTTCAGCCGTCACCACGGCCGCATGCTCCGAGGTCGACCTGGTGCTGTTCGCGAAGGCTGACGGCGCCACCCGCGCCAAAATTTCGCGATCCGCCGGACCCCTTCCATCCGTTACTCTACGAGCAGCCGTGCGTCGCCGGCCGGCGGCCGTCTGAAAGAGAAGGGACCGACCAGATGCAACGCGAGACATTTCTCGCCGGTGCCACCGGCGCCGCCGCCGGCATCGCCGCCGCCTCGCACTTGCCGAAGCCGGCGATCGCGCAGGAACGGATCGAGTGGACCATGGTGACGCCATGGCCGAAGGGCGCGCCCGGCGTCGGCGTCAACGCGCAGCGCGCTGCCGACATGATCACCAGCCTGTCCGGCGGCCGGCTGACCGTGAACCTGTTCGCCGCCGGCGAGCTGGTGCCGCCGTTCGAGGCGTTCGACGCGGTCTCCGCCGGCAACGCCGACTGCCTGCACGGCACCCCCTACTACTGGGTCGGCAAGAGCCAGGCCTTCACCTGGTTCACCGGCGTACCGTTCGGGCTGACCGCCAACGAGTTCATGGGCTGGATCTATTTCGGCGACGGCCAGGCGTTGTGGGAGGAGGCCTATGCCCCGTTCGGGGTCAAGCCGTTCTACGCCGGCTCCAGCGGCGTGCAGGCCGGCGGCTGGTTCCGCAAGGAAATCAACACGCTCGACGGTGCCACCAGGGCCTGAAGTTCCGCATCGCCGGCCTGGGCGGCGAGGTGATGAACCGGCTCGGCGCCCAGGTGGTGCTGATGCCGCCCGGCGAGATCTTCACTGCGCTCGACACCGGCGTGATCGACGCGGCGGAGTGGGTCGGGCCCTGGAACGACCTCGCCTTCGGCCTGCAGCGCATCGCCAAGTACTACTACCAGCCCTCGTTCCACGAGGCCGGGCCGTCGCTGGAATTCTCGGCCAACCAGGCGTCCTATGACGCGCTGCCCGACGACCTGAAGGACCTGGTCGCCGCGGTCGCCCGCGCCAGCACCGCCACCGCCATCGCCGACTTCCAGTTCAACAACATCGTCTCGCTGAAGCCGCTGGTGGAGGAGAACCAGGTCGAGCTCAGGATGTGGCCGGAAGTCGTGATCGACGCCATGCGCACGACCTCGGAAGCGGTGATCGCCGACGTCGCCGCCACCGACGCCATGTCGACCAAGGTCAACGACGCCTACCAGGCCTATCGCGCCCAGGCGATCGAGTGGAGCCGCTGGTCCGACCAGGCGATGCTGCAGATCCGCAACGTCTGAGCCCGGCCCGTCCGGGGCCGGAAAGCCCGGGTGGAGCGGGACGCCCGCGTCGCGCGGCCGCCATGGCCGATGCCGACGCCCCACAGCCCGCCCCACCCGGGATCCCCGCTGCCGTTCCGCCCCCCTCAGAACGGCGAGAACCAGGCGGTCAGCGAATAGCTCTTCTGGTCCCCGGTCAGGCCGCCGACGCCGGCATTGAACCCAACCGTCGCGCCGCTGTCGAAGGTCGCATCCAGGCCGGCATTGGCGCCGAGACCGAACCGATCGCTTTCGTTGACCGTGCCGGCCGCGCCGGTCAGCGCCATCGAGCGGCCGACATTGGCGAAGCCCGACAGGCCGAAATGCAGGGCGTAGACCGCGCTGCCGTCGGCGCCGAAGTCACCACTGAAGCTGGTGCCGACGTTCAAGGCCGCATTCAGCGACAGCTGGGTCGAACGCGCGCCGCCGATGCGGGTGCCGTCGGATGCGGTGAAGGCATCGCGGTCGACGTCGACGATGCCGGCACCGATGCTGGGCGATATCTGCCAGTCCGCCAGCGGCATCACGCCGGACCTTGAGCTGCGCGCGCGCCGAGCGAGCGGGCCTCGGTCGAGCCGGTCGCACCGGCCCCGTTCTGGTCGAAGCGGGCGTCGATCGCCAGCAGCGAGTAGGACACCATCGCGTCGAGAAAGACCTGCTCGTCGAGCCGGGTCTGGGCAAAGGCGCCGAGCGACCAGGTGTCGACCGCGGTGGTGCCGGTGGCGCCGGAGCGGTCGGTACGCCCGAAACGCGGGGGCACCGCCCAGGTTGACGGCCGGATCGATCAGGTAGCTCGCGCCGCCGGCCACGGTCACGGTTTCGCCGTCCTGGCCAGGCCCTCGCGGTTGTCCCGGTGCAGGGTGATACCGCCGCTGACCCAGGCGTTGAACTTCTGGTCGCCGAGCAAGCCAGGCAAGGTGTCACCCGCGGCTTGAGCCTGCTGTCGCATGGCGAGCAGGTTGAAGCTGCCGGCAATGCGGCCGCCGGCCGACGAGTCGTCCAAGGTGACGCGCAGCAACCCGATGTCGGTTGCCGTCCCGTCGGCGGCCGCGATCTGGATGCTGCCGTCATGATCGCCGGCAAAGGCATCTTCAACGCCCGGACGGGCGAAGGCTGCTTCCAGCTGGGCGTCCAACTGGTCAATCTGGGCTTGGATCTGCTCCGCTGCGGTTTCGTACGCTCCAGCCGGGTCTGCGCGTCCGCCAAGTCCGCGCTGGCGCGCCTGGGCGGCATCGGCGTCCACTGCCGCCTGCCGCACCTGCGCCTCCGGCGGCAGAGCGTCTCGGGCCGTAATGATCGCGGCATCTTGATCGCTTTGATCGTCGAATGCGGACCTTATCGGCGTTTCAGTTAACAGGCTAGACGCCGCTGACCGAGCCTCGGCTTCGGCTGCAACCTTGGCATCGATTGCCCGGAGCAACGCATCTTCGGCGTTGCTGACGCGATCAATGGCAGTCTCCCGCGCTGCTTGCGCGGCCCGAATGGCCTGTTCAAGGCGGCGTATCTCTTCGATGCACGGGTCGCCGCGGAAGCTTGGGGCGTGGATGCCGATACGGTTCAGCGGGCTTTCGAACGGGATGGCGAAGTCGGCGATCAGGTCGCCGCCGTTGGCACCGCCCGGCACGATGCTCTGGATCACGTTCTGGATCTGGTCGGCCGCCTGCTGTGCGTTGTCCAGGCCGCCGGCGCCGCAGTTGAAGGTGATGGTGATGGTCTGCCCGCCCACCGCTGCGTTGCCGGATACCGTGATCGCGCCGACGACGGCGCCGCCGGAATCGCCGACCGCGATGGACTGCTGGAAGTCTACCGCCGCGCCGCCGCCGGAGTTGTCGTAGTTCACCGATCCGGCCGGCGTCGTGATCGTGACATTGGTGCCGGCGGGCACGTTGGCGCGGATGGTCAGCACCTCGCCCGGCTCCAGCGTGAACAGCGCGCCGCCGTCGATCTGCACGGTGAACGCGCCCGCACCGGCGTGACCGTGTCGACCTTGCCCTACAAGGTGGTGCAGCCGCTCGACAGCGCCTTCGCCTCGCCCGACACGGCGAGGCCGCCCGCCAGAATGGCCGCGGCCAGGGCCAGCCGCCGGCATGCCGTCGCGCTCCGTCCCGTTTCCATGCAGTCCCCCACCTGTCCGCCGGCCGACAATGGCGAGCAGACTGGATATGCAGTGGCGAGTGTCACCTACCCGTCCGGGTAGGGTCGCGGCGCGGCACTGGCTGCTAGGCTGTGCTCCGTGTCGGGGGTGCCGCGGTCTGCCGGGTCAGCCTCGGCGAAGACCGAACAGGCTCACCGCCTGCGCGCGCGAGGTGGCGCCCAGCTTGCCGAAGATGTTCTTGAAGTGATAGCGCACGGTGTTCTCGGAGATCGCCAGGATGATGGCGATCTCGGCGTTGGTCTTGCCCTCGCCCGCCCAGCGCAGGCATTCCGCCTCGCGCGCGCTCAGCGGCCCGGCCTGCAACGCCGCGCCGGTCGCCTCGTCGGGAACCGTCGGCGCGGTCGCCTCAGCTCGGCGAAGAAGTGGATCGCCCGCAGGTGCACCTGGTCGCGGGTGGCGTGGAACCGGTCCTCGGCGGCCTTGCCGCGCCCGGCCATGTAGACGGTGACGCCCTTCAGGTAGCCGACCGAGCTCATCGGCACGATCCAGGCGTGGCGCACGCCGAACAGCCACAACAGGCGCTTCTGCCAGCGGGCCGAGGCGTTGCGCATGTGCCTCCAGCAGCGCCACATAGTCATAGGGCCTGAGGCTGCGCCCGGCCTCGACCAGCGCCGGGCACAGCGCGGCCATGCCGGACGCGACATAGTCGCGGATCAGCCCGAAATCGTAGCTGGCGATCGCCCAGTTGCCGTCGCGCACCGGGTCGTCCAGCGTCTGCGGGTCGACGCAGAACGCGCATCGAGAGCGGCATAGCCCAGCTCCCGGATGTCCTCCAGGAACGCCCGCACGAGCGAGGCCTGCTGGTCGACGCCGGGCGCACGCCCCAGCGGCAGGTTCATCGGTCGATCCGCCATCGGCGCTCACCGGGCTGGAGCCGCCCCGGGGGCCGGCCCGGCGCGGACAGACGGCCATTGCGGCCGCGGGTGAAAGGACTCCGCCGCCAGAACCGGCGACGGCAACGCCCGCATCTTGCCTGCAAAACCTTTGCCGGACAATGACGAAACGCACAGGCGGCCCGGCCAACCGCACCGCGGTGCCGCCGCCATCCGCGCACATCTCGCCGATCCGGCGTGCGTCCTTCGAGACGCCACCCTGACGGGCGGCTCCTCAGGATGAGGAGCGGCAGTGGGTGGCAGAAGCGCCGGCGGGCCAGGTTCGAGGGTATGGCACGTCGTGGCCGCACCGCGGTGCCGCCGCTATCCGCGCACATCTCGCCGATCCGGCGTGCGTCCTTCGAGACGCCACCCTGACGGGCGGCTCCTCAGGATGAGGAGCGGCAGTGGGTGGCAGAAGCGCCGGCGGACCAGGTTCGAGGGTATGATGCGCCTTGTGCGACCACGGCGGCCCGTTTGAGCGCCAGCGGCTGCTTGCGGCACGCTGCAGGTGAACAAGCTCCGGGTGGCAGACCGAACCGTTCCTCATCCTGAGGAGGCGTCCGCAGGACGCCGTCTCGAAGGACGCAACGAGCCCGGACCGAGGCGCCTTGCGCTTGGCGCCCGCCCGGCGGTCCGGCCTAGCGCAGCCGCACCGCGGTGCCGCTGGCGGCGACCATCAGCATGCCGCCGCCGCTGCCGACGGTCTCGAAGTCCAGGTCGACGCCGATCACCGCGTTGGCGCCCATGCGTTCGGCGTCCTCGCACATCTCGCGGATCGCGGTGTCCTTGGCCTTGCGCAGTTCCTGCTCATAGGCGGCGGAGCGCCCGCCGACGATGTCGCGGATGCCGGCGAACAGGTCCTTGAAGATGTTGGCGCCGAGAATCGCCTCGCCGCTGACCAGGCCGAGATAGTCGATGTCCTTGCCCTGAATGGAGTGCGTGGTGGTGACGAGCATGATATGCCTCCCGTGCCGGATTCGGTGTGCGCCGCTGCGCAACACGCCACGGATGGCCGGCTTCGCGCAAGCGGCGGATGGACGATGGCGACAGTTTCCGACCAGGCGGCAAGCGTCAACGACGGTCCGGCGACGCCGACGGACCGCCGCGGCCTGATTGCCTGGTGCGTGTTCGACTGGGCCAACTCGCCCTATCCGACCGTGATCGTCACCTTCGTCTTCGCCGCCTATTTCGCCAAGGGCATCGCACCGGACGAGACCACCGGCCAGGAGCTGTGGGGCATGGCGATGAGCGCGTCGGGCCTGGCGCTGGCGCTGCTGGCGCCGCTGGTCGGCGCCATCGCCGACCGCGGCGGCCGCCGCAAGCCCTGGCTGGCCGCGCTCAGCGTGCTGGCGGTGCTGGCCGGCGCGGCGCTGTGGTTCCTGGTGCCGGATGCCGGCATGCTGGTACCGGCGCTGATCCTGGCCGGGCTCGGCAACCTGGCGTTCGAGTTCGTCTCGGTGTTCTACAACGCCATGCTGCCGGACCTGGTACCGAAGGAGCGGCTGGGCCGCGTCTCCGGCTGGGGCTGGGGGCTGGGCTATGCCGGCGGGCTGGCCTGCCTCGCGGTCGCGCTGGTGGTGTTCGTGCAGCCGGAAACGCCGCCGTTCGGGCTGGACAAGACCCAGGCCGAGGACGTGCGCATCCTGGGGCCGCTGGTGGCGGTGTGGTTCGCGCTGTTCGCGATCCCGCTGTTCCTGTTCACGCCCGACCGCAACGGCACCGGGGTGCCGCTGGGCCGGGCCGCGCGCGAGGGTTTTGCCGCCCTGGTCGGCACCTTTCGCCAGGTCCGCCGCTATCGCAACATCCTGCATTTCCTGGTCGCCCGCATGATCTACATCGACGGGCTCAACACGCTGTTCGCGCTGGGCGGCATCTATGCCGCCGGCGCGTTCGACATGTCGCTGGAAGAGGTGCTGCTGTTCGGCGTGCTGATCAACGTCACCGCCGGCATCGGCGCTTTCGGCTTCGCCTGGATCGACGACTGGATCGGCCCGAAGCGCACGGTGCTGATCTGCATCGTCGCGCTGGCGGCGCTGTGCGTCGCGATCCTGGTGATCGAATCCAAGGACATGTTCTATGTCCTGGCCATGCTGATCGGGGTGTTCATGGGGCCGATCCAGTCGGCCAGTCGCTCGCTGATGGCGCACATGGCGCCGGCCGCGATGCGGACCGAGATGTTCGGCCTGTTCGCGCTGTCGGGCAAGGTCACCTCCTTCGTCGGACCGGCGCTGGTGGCCGTGGTCACTGCCGCGACCGACAGCCAGCGCCTGGGCATGGCGGTGATCGTGGTGCTGTTCGCGGTCGGCGGGCTGCTGATGCTGGGCGTGCGCGAGCCGGAGCGCACCGCGCCGGCCGTGGCCATACCGTGAGCGGCGCGCGGCCCTCGGTGTTCGACCACGGCGGCCTGCCGGACTTCGCCGGCCGGCGCGTGCTGGTGGTCGGCGACGTCATGCTCGACCGCTTCGTCTACGGCGAGGTCGCGAGAGTGTCGCCGGAGGCGCCGATCCCGGTGTTCCGCGAGGGCGGCACGGCCAGCGAGATGCTGGGCGGCGCCGGCAACCTGGCCCGCAACGTGGCGGCGCTGGGCGGCAACGCGGTGCTGGTCGGGCTGGTCGGCGACGACGCCGAGGCGGCGACCGTGCGCCGGCTGGCCGCCGAGACACCCGGCTTCGACGCCCGCCTGGTGGTCGACCCGGCGCGACCGACCACGGTGAAGACCCGCTTCGTCAGCCGCGGCCAGCAGATGCTGCGGGTCGACCGCGAGCGTGCCGCCGCGGCGTCCGACACCGTTGCCGGCGCCCTGTCGCGCGAAATGGCCGCGGCCGTCGCGACCGCCGATGCGCTGGTGCTGTCCGACTATGCCAAAGGCGTGCTGGCCGCCGCGGTGATCGCCGATGCGGTCGCGGCGGCGGGGGCGCGCGGGCTGCCGGTGCTGGCCGACCCGAAGACCGCCGACCTGCGCGGCTATGGCGCGGTGACGGTGCTGACACCCAATGCCGGCGAGCTGGCCGCGGCCACCGGCATGGCGGTCGGCAGCGACGCCGAGGCCGAGGCCGCCGCGCGTGCGGCGCTGGCGCGCTGCGGCGCCGCCACGCTGGTCGTGACCCGCGCCGAACGCGGCATGAGCGTGGTGCCGCGCGACGGCGCGGCGATCCACTGGCCGGCGCGGGCGCGCCAGGTGTTCGACGTGTCCGGCGCCGGCGACACTGTGATGGCGGTCTTGGCCCTCGGCCTCGCCGCCGGTCTGGGCGTGGCCGAGGCGGCGGAGCTCGCCAACCTCGCCGGCGGCCTGGTCGTGCAGAAGGCCGGCACCGCCACGGTCAGCCGGGCGGAGCTGGCCGACGCCCTCGCCGACGCCCACAGCGCCGATGCCGCCCGCAAGGTGGTCGACCGCGACACGCTGGCCGGCCGGGTCGCGCAGTGGCGCGACCGCGGGCTGCGCATCGGTTTCACCAACGGCTGCTTCGACCTGATCCATCCCGGCCACGCCAGCCTGCTGCAGCAGGCGCGGGCGGCCTGCGACCGGCTGGTTGTCGGGCTGAACAGCGACGCCTCGGTGCGCCGGCTGAAGGGGCCGGACCGGCCGGTGCAGGCCGAGCAGGCGCGCGCGGCGGTGCTGGCCGCGCTGGCCGCGGTCGACGCCGTCGTCCTGTTCGACGAGGACACGCCGCTGAACCTGATCGCCGCGATCCGCCCCGACGTGCTGGTCAAGGGCGCCGACTACACCATCGAGACGGTGGTCGGCGCCGACGTCGTGCAGGGCTATGGCGGCCAGGTCCTGTTGGCCGACATCCGCCCCGGCCATTCGACCACCGCCATCATCGCCCGCTCCGGCCGCAAGGCCGGCTGACCGGCATTCACCCGCCCTGGCGGTTGCGTTTCTCGCGCATGGCGTTGCGCGCCCGGCGGCCGAAACCGCGCTCCAGTGCATGGCGTTCGGCGAGGCTGCGGCGGTTGTGGGCTTCCTCGGCGGCCAGCTTGGCGTGTCGGCGCAGCCGTTCGGCGTCGAGCCGGCCGTCGGCGATCGCGGCGCGCACCGCACAGCCCGGTTCCGACTGGTGCCGGCAGTCGGCGAAGCGGCAGGTCGCGGCGAGCTCGGCGACGTCGGCGAACACCGCGTCTAGCCCGGTCTCGACATCGGCGAGCTGCAGCTCGCGCATGCCCGGCGTGTCGACCAGCCAGCCGCCGGACGGCAGCCGGTGCAGCGAACGCGACCGCGTGGTGTGCCGGCCCTTGTCGTCGTCGGCACGGATGCCGGCGGTCGCCTGCCCGGCCCGGCCGCTCAGGCTGTTGACCAGGGTCGACTTGCCGACGCCGGACGACCCCAGCAGGGCGACGGTCTGGCCGTCGCCGCACCAGGGCGCGAGGCAGGCCGTCGCTTCCGGCGCACGCGCATCGACCGCCTCGACCACCAGCCCTGGCAGCAGAGCGGTCGCGCGGCTGCGATAGCCGTCGACGTCGTCGGCCGTGTCGGCCTTGGTCAGGACGACCACCGGCGTCACCTCCGCCTGGCGCGCCAGCGCCAGATAGCGCTCCAGCCGGGCCACGTTGAAGTCGCGGTTGCAGGAGCTGACGACGAACAGCGTGTCGACATTGGCCGCGATCAGCTGGAACGCGCGGCCGGTGCCGGCCGCCCTGCGCCTGAACAGGCTGCGGCGGCCCAACAGCCGCAACGGACGACCGCTCGCGCGGTCGAGCAGCAGCCAGTCGCCGACCGTCGGGCGGTCGTCCTCGCGGTCGGCGCGCGGCGCGGCGACCCGGGCGGCAAGGCCCGGCGCCTCGACATCCAGCGCGCCGCGATGCACGGCCATGACGCGCACGGCCAGAGTGCGGTCCAGCTCCGCGACGCCGAGCTGGGCCTGGAAGAACGGACCCCAGCCGAAGCCGGCCAGGGCCTGGGAATCCTGTTGCATGATCTCGATCGGACTTGGCGCGGCCGGCACGCATGCGCGGTCCGCGCTGGGTTCTGGGCAGACAGCTGCCTGCCGATCGGCAAGCCGACGGGCGCAACAAGGCCGGGTCTGATCGAGAGAGAAAGAAAGGCGGCGCGGACGCGTCAGCGTCCGGCGGCAGCGCTCCCGCAGCCGGCCGGGCAGGCGACAATGGCACTCATCCGATGCTCCTCCGGCTGGTGAACGACGGGACGGCCAGCATATGGGCACCGGCGCCGGCGAATCAACCCCGGGCCGTCACATCTCCGCGGCCGAGCGCCAGGCGTCGAGGCCGCGCGCCGGCTCGGCGGACGGGCGTTCGGCCTCGCCCTGGCTGGAGCGCGCCTGGGCGTAGCCGAGGCCGAGGATGGCGGCGAAATACACCGTCACCGCCGGGATCTGCAGGCTGAAGTCGACCAGCGCGTGGATGCCGACCAGCGTCGTCGCCGCAGCCGCCATCGCCGGATAGGCCGAATTGCGGCGGCGGATCAGCGCGCCGCGCGTGCAGGCCAGCGCCAGCGCGCCGACCATCGCCACCATCAGGATCGCGGCCGGCAGCCCCGCCTCCAGCGCCAGCTCAAGATAGGTGTTGTGCGCCTTGTCGAAGGCCGGAATCGCCGGGTCGAGCGAGCCGTCGCGGAACAGGTGGAACGCGCCCTCGAAGCTGCCGAGCCCGTAACCGACCAGCGGCCGGTCGCCGATGGCGCGCAGGGTGATCTCCGCCACCTCGCGGCGGCCGATCAGGTCCTGCTCGAAATCGAGCAGGCGGGTGACCAGCCCGGCGCTGGATACGCTGAACACCATCCAGCCGCCGACCACGATGATCGCCGCCGCGACGATGGTGCCGACCCGCCATGAGCGCTGGTTCGAGGCCGTCAGCACGATGAACAGGATCAGCGCGACCAGCGTGCTGAGGGTGGCGCCGCGCGAGTTGGTCAGGATCAGCGCCGCGGCGACCACGACGAAGCCGCCGATCAGGAAGAACTCGCGGAACTTCATGTTGTCGAGCATCTGCGACAGGCCGCCGCCGGCGATGCCCTCGGCCGCCGAGCGCCGCATGGCGCGGACCAGCAGGCCGCACAGCACCAGCAGGCCGAGGCCGGCGAAGGTGCCGTAGCTGTTGCGGTTGACGAAGGTGCTGGTCAGGCTGTCCTGGTAATAGCGCTTCGGCTCCCACGCCACCATCTGCAGGTCGCCGAGCTGCACCACCAGCCCGTACAGCGCGTAGGCGACCGCGATCGCAGCCAGCACATAGGCCAGCCGCACCGCCGTCTCGGTCCGCCGGCCCATCTGGGCGGCGAGCAGGAAGGCCAGCGCATAGGCGCCGAGCCGGCCCAGCGTCTCGGTCGCCGCGGCGGGATCGAGCCCGATCGCGCCGGCGATCGGCGTGGCCAGCGTCGAAGCGGCGGAGGCCCACATCGGGTGGTGCCAGCTTGCCGGCGTCCAGCTGGCGTTCTGCACCACGAACCAGACCAGCAGCGCCGCGGCGGCGAGCGCGTAGGGCGCGAAGCGGCGCAGCGGGATACGGATCACGGTCGGCCGCACGATGGCGAACACCGCCCACAGCGCACCGGCCAGCGCGACCAGCGCGACCAGCAGGTTGCTCGACCATGCGGTGTTGCTGCCGAACGGCAGCGGCGCCCAGGCCAGCACCGCGGCATAGAACCAGAACGGCACGCCGGCGGAATCGCCGGTCTCGATCTTGGCCTTCTTCGGCATGGTCGGACCCCTGGGGGCGGCAAGGAGGGTTCAGTAGGCGTTGCGACTCGTGAAGCCGACGAACGCCGTCATGAACAGGATGCGCAGGTCGAACAGCAATGACCAGTTCTCGATGTAGTACAGGTCGTACTGGACACGCATGCTCATCTTTTCCGGCGTCTCGGTCTCGCCGCGCCAGCCGTTGATCTGCGCCCAGCCGGTGATGCCCGGCTTCACCCGGTGCCGGCACATATACTCGTCGATCATCTGGGCGTATTTCTCGTTGTGCGCCACCGCGTGCGGCCGCGGGCCCACGATCGACATGTCGCCCTTCAGCACGTTCAGGAGCTGCGGCAGCTCGTCCAGGCTGGTCTTGCGCAGGAACGCGCCGATCCGGGTGATGCGCGGGTCGTCGCGGGTCGCCTGCGGCACGTTCGGATCGTTGCCGGCGTCCTGGCGCATCGAGCGGAACTTGTAGACGCTGAACGGATTGTTGTTGAAGCCGTAGCGGCGCTGGCGGAACAGCACCGGGCCCGGGCTGTCGAGCTTGATCGCCAGCGCGATCAGCAGCATCAGCGGCGCGAACAGCGCCAGCATGATCGCCGCCAGCGCCCGGTCCTCCAGCGCCTTGGTCACCAGTGCCCAGCCGCTCAACGGCCGCTCGTAGATGTTCAGCAGCGGCACCCCTTCCATCGACGAGAAGCCGCGCAGCGGGATGCCGAAGCCAACCAGGTCGGGGCAGATCCGCACGTTGGCCGGCACCACGTAGAGCTGGCGCGCAACCTGGCGGATGCGGGCGCTGGCCTGCCACGGCAGCGCAATGATGATGTCGTCGATCTCATGGTCGCGGGCATAGCCGATCAGGTCGTCGACCGTGCCGCGCACCCGGAAGCCGGAGATCGCCGTCGGCACCCGGCTGGCGCGGTCGTCCCACACGCCGACAACGGTTGAGCCGCGCGCGCCCTGCCCGCTCAGATGCTCGGCCAGCCGCTGGCCGATGCCGCCGGCGCCGACGATGGCGACGCGCGCGCGCAGCCGGCCCTTGCGGTTCAGCCGGGCGACGATCAACGCACCGACGAAGCGGTTGAGGAACAGGAAGGCCAGGCCCATCGCGCCCCACAGCAGGAACCAGATGCGCGAGAACTCGTGGCTGGTCTTGGTGAAGAAGCCGAACGCCAGCAGGGCGAGCATGACCACGCCCCAGGCCGCGAGGATGCGGCTGGCCTGGGCGGCCGGCGAGCGCAGCGTGCGCAGGCTGTAGAGGTCGGCCAGGCCCATCGCGTTGACCGTCAGCAGCATGCACAGGCCGAGCGCGACGAGATAGGTCTCGTCCAGCGCCACGTCGCCCGCCCGCAGCACATAGGCCAGCAGCCCGGCGACGACCACGCCGATCGCATCCGCCAACCGCAGCCCGCCCGAGACGTAGATCTGCGCGTTGCTGTTGAGTTGGCTGAACGAGGGCCCGCCCACGAAATTTCCTGCCGCCGGGGGTTAGCGAATGTTCATCCAGTATCAGACGAAATGTGTGAGCAAAAGTTAATAGTTCTTGCCGTCGCGGGCACCCGCGCGCCCGGCCGACAGGCGGTCCGGCGACGACGGTCGGAGCCTATCGCGCTCAGCGATGGCGCCACCAGTTACGTTCGTTCAACGAATATACGGGCTGGTAATGGTGAATCGAGGATTCCGACACGACCTGCGGGATCTGGTTGTCCAGCACGAGCACGTCGCTGTCGGTGTAGACCGCGAGGATCGCGTGGCCGATGCCCAGGTTGGTGTCCATCAGCACCACGATGCGCATCTGCTCGATCGGCACGCCGAGCGAGCGCAGCGTGAGGTACTTCGCAATGGCATAATCCTCGCAATCGCCGGCCCGCGTGAAGAACTGGGCCGGCGTCTCCCAATAGTCCTCCACCCCCCAGTTGGTGTGGTCCTCGACGTAGTCGATCTGGTTGATGTAGCGGTTGACCTGCTCGATCTGACTGCGCCGGTCGAGCCCCTGCACCGAGACGATGAACGCGGCCCAATCCTGCAACGCGCAGGAGGTCTGGCCGCTGTGGTCGCAGGGCGCGTTGACCTGGCTGAGGTCGGCGGAGTAGCGGCGCAGCATGTCGACGAACTGCGGGAAAAAGGCCAGGTTGTCGCCGCGCATCTCGCTGGAGCCAAACAGGTTCTGGCGTGCGGAGGCGTCCGCCGGAAGGCCGGCGGCCAGCGTCAAGACCAGGGATAGGGCGACTGATGCCAGTGCCCGCATGGCGCCTTCCTGTGCGTCGTGGTTGCCCTGCCTGGGCAACGGCCGAGAATAGGGGCACGAGGGTTAATGCCCTGTTGTCGGCGCCGGCCGGATCGCGATGATGTGACGGTGCGGCGCAGGCAGGCCGTAGCGGCCCGGCGTTGGCTTTTGCTTAACGCCTGGTTGCGTAAATGCTCGAAACGATCTTCTTCGAGGACCTGCAATGGCCCAGCCGCCGGAATCCGCACTGGACGTCGCGCCCGCCGCCGATGCGCGCGCCACCGCCGAGATGGCGGCCGAGGACGCCGCCGAATCCCGGCGCGCCCGCAACAAGATCGGCCTGATCTCCATCCTGCTGGTGGTAGCCGGGGTGGCCAGCATGGTCGCGGCCATCCGGCTGGTGCAGGACGCCGCCGACCGCGAGGCGCGGGCCTGGCAGGTGCGTCTCGGCATCGTCGCCGACAGCCGCGCATCCGCGCTGGCCGAATGGATCGATTCGCAGAGCCACGAGGTCGCCGCGATCGCCGCCAACCCGTCGGTGTCGCTGACCCTGACCGAGCTGGCGATGGCCGACGGCAATCGCGGGCAGGTGGTCGATTTCGACGGCCAGGCCGCCTATCTGCGCAACTACCTGACCACGGTGGCCGAGCAGGCCGGATTCTCGCTGCCCGTCGCAGCCTCGGTCGGCGCCGACGTGGCGCACCCGCGCACCTCCGGCATGGCCATCGTCGATCCGCGCGGCGAGGTGGTCGCCGCCACCCGCGACATGCCGCCGCTCGAGGGCGAGCTGGCCGAGGCGCTGCGGCTGGCCTCGCACGACGCGCCGGAGCTGATCGACGCCTATCTGTCCGACGGCGGCCCCCGTGTCGGCTTCATCGCGCCGATCTTCCGGCTGCAGACCGAGCCTGGCGCCGAGAATTTCGTCGGCCTGGTGGTCGGGCTGCGCCCGCTCGACGCGGACTTCCTGGCCCTGCTCGAGCAGCCGGGCACCACCGAGGAATCGGCAAAGACGCTGATCGCGCGCCGGGCCGGCGAACGGGTCGACGTGATCGCCAGCACCGACGCGGCGCTGGCACCGCTGGCCTATGGCGCCGAGGCGGCCGACCGGTCGCTGGTGCTGGCCCAGGTGTTCGACGACGCGGACGGCTTCGTCGAGGGTGCCGGCGAGACCGGCGCGGAGGTGATGGCCAGCGCCCGGGCGGTGCCGGGCACGCCGTGGGTCGTCGTCTACCAGCTGGACCGCGACGAGGCCCTGGCGGAGAGCGACTCGCGCCTGACCCGCCTGATGATCTTCCTGCTGCTGATCGTCGCCCTGGTGGTCGGCATCATGGCCGCGCTGTGGCGGCACGGCGCCTCGGTCCGGGCCGCCCGCGCCGCCGCCCGCTTCCGCGGAGCGGCCGACCGCATCGCCCGGCAGGAGCGCTTCCTCAGGCTGGTCACCGACGCCCAACCCTCCGCCATGTTCGTCACCGACGCCAACGGCATCTGCCGCTTCGCCAACGCCACCCTCGCCCACCGCCTCGGCGTCGGCCTGTCCGACGTGGTCGGCGCCTCGCTGAACGCCGCGTTCGGCCGCGACCGGGCGCGCGAATACGCCCGCGCCCACGACGACGCGCTGGCCCAGAACGCCACAGTGGCGCTGCGCTGCACTGTGGAGTCGGCCGACCGCGGCAAGCGGGTGGTCCAGGCGCTGCACGTGCCGATGTCCGACATCTCCCCCGAGCTCGACGGCGCCGTGCTGACCGTCGAGGAGGACATCACCGAACTGATGGCCGAGCGCGAGCGCAACTCGCAGAACCTGCACAAGCTGGTCGACACGCTGGTCACCATCATCGATGCCCGCGACCCCTATGCCGCGGAGCATTCGGTGCGGGTCGGCGAGATCGCCGAGCGGATCGCCCGCGAGATGGTGGTCGACCAGACGGTGATCACCACCACCCGCATCGCCGGCACGCTGCTCAACGTCGGCAAGATCCTGGTGCCGGCCGACGTGCTGACCTCGCACCGCAATCTGGGCGAGGCCGAGATGCGCAAGGTGCGCGAAAGCATCCTGCGCGGCGCCGACCTGCTGGAGGGCGTCGCCTTCGACGGCCCGGTCGCCGAGACCGTGCGCCAGGCGCAGGAGCATTTCGACGGCAGCGGCCTTCCGCGCGGGTTGGCCGGCGACGGCATCCTGCTCAGCGCCGGCATCGTCGCGGTCGCCAACGCCTTCGTCGCCCTGGTCAGCGCCCGCGCGCACCGGCCGGGGGTGGACATCGACCGGGCGCTCGCGCATATCCACCAGGATGTCGGCACCGTGTTCGACCGCGCCGTGGTCAGCGCGCTCGGCAATGTGCTCGACAACCGCGGCGGGCGCGAGCTGGTCGCCGGTTGGGAAGACAACAGCGAGCCCGAGGGCCGGCAGACCCTCGCCGTGGCCGGCTGAGCGCCGGGCCCATGGCCGGCGCCGGGCTTCGGCGCGGCAGGGTTTGGTGAGGCGGGTCGGGGCGATGCGAGGCACGGCCATGGCCGGACGGGCGGTCTGATGTTGCGCACCCTGCTGCGCCGCCGCGAGGCCGCGGCTCCCGCCGGCGCAGCCGCCGCCGTGCCGCCGGGCACGCGGGTCTACGCCGTCGGCGACATCCACGGCAGCGCCCACCTGCTCGACGCCCTGCTTGAGCGCATCCGCGCCGATGCGGCACTGCCCGCCGAGGGCGCCGACGCACCGACGCGGCGGGTGCTGGTGTTCCTCGGCGACTATGTCGACCGCGGGCTGGAATCGCCGCGGGTGATCGACACGCTGCTGGCCGGACCGCCGCCCGGCTTCGAGCAGGTCTGCCTGATGGGCAACCACGAGGAGGCGATGATCGGCTTCCTGGAGGACATCCGCATCGGGCCGATGTGGCTGCGCAACGGCGGCGGCGAGACCCTGCTCAGCTACGGCGTCACCCTGCCGTCCGACATCCCCGGCGCCAACGAGCGGATGGAATCCGCCCGCCTGAAGCTGCGCGAGCGGCTGCCGGCGCCGCATCGCGCCTTCCTGCTCGGGCTGCCGCTGTTCCATGTCGAGGGCGACTATCTGTTCGTCCACGCCGGCGTCAGGCCGGGCAAGCCGCTGGGCGACCAGCACCGCAACGACCTGCTGTGGATCCGCGAGGAGTTCCTGCGCTCCAACGCCGACCTCGGCCATGTCGTCGTGCACGGCCACACCATCGCGCCGGCACCGCAGGTGCGGCCCAACCGCATCGGCATCGACACCGGCGCCTATGCCACCGGCGTGCTGACCGCCCTGGTGCTGGAAGGCACCGCGCGCCGGTTCATCCAGACCGGAGCATAGGCGCAGCCTTCGCCGCTATCGCGGCGGCAGCGCCGCCGCCCGCTCGCGCAGCACGTATTTCTGCACCTTGCCGGTCGAGGTCTTCGGCAGCGGGCCGAACACCACCGTGCGCGGGATCTTGAAGCCGGCCAGCCGCTCGCGGCAGAAGGCGACGATGTCGGCCTCGCTCGCGCTGCTGCCGGCCTTCAGGTCGACGAAGGCGCAGGGCGTCTCGCCCCACTTGTCGTCCGGCCGCGCCACCACCGCGGCCTCCAGCACCGCCGGGTGGTGATACAGCACGCTCTCCACCTCGATGGTCGAGATGTTCTCGCCGCCGGAGATGATGATGTCCTTCGAGCGGTCCTTCAGCTCGATGTAGCCGTCCGGATGCATGACGCCGAGGTCGCCGGTGTGGAACCAGCCGCCGGCGAAGGCCTTCCCGGTGGCGGTCGGGTTCTTCAGATAGCCCTTCATCACGCCGTTGCCGCGCATGAACACCTCGCCCATGGTCGTGCCGTCGGGCGGGCAGGGTTCCAGCGTCTCCGGGTCGGCGACCATCAGGCCGGGCGTGCCGGGATAGGCGACGCCCTGGCGCGCCTTGATCCGCGCCTGCTCGGCGATCGGCAGCGCATCCCATTCCGCCTTCCAGGCGCAGACCACGGCCGGGCCGTAGACCTCGGTCAGCCCGTAGACATGGGTCACCCGGATGCCGATCCCCTCCATCGCGGCCAGCACCGCGGCCGGCGGTGCCGAGGCCGCCGTCATCATCGCCACACCGTGGCCGATGTCCGGCCGCCGGCCGGCCGGGTGGTTGATCAGCATGTTCATGATGATCGGCGCGCCGCACAGGTGGGTGACGCCGTGCGCGGCGATGGCGCCGTAGATCGCTTCGGCCTCGACCCGGCGCAGGCAGACGCTGGTACCGGCCAGCAGCGCCAGGGTCCACGGGAAGCACCAGCCGTTGCAGTGGAACATCGGCAGCGTCCACAGATAGACCGGATGGCCGTGCAGGCCCCAGACCAGGATGTTGTCGGTCGCCACCTGCAGCGCGCCGCGGTGGTGATAGACCACGCCCTTCGGGTTGCCGGTGGTGCCGGAGGTGTAGTTGAGCGCGATCGCGTCCCACTCGTCGTCCGGCATCAGCCACTCGAACTCCGGGTCGCCGTCGTCGAGAAGCGCCTCGTAGTCGCGGTCGCCCAGCCGCTCGCCGTCCTGGGCGCGCGGGTCGGCGATGTCGACCACCATCGGCGGGCTGGCCATCTCGGCCAGCGCCTTCTTCACCACCGGCGCGAACTCGGTGTCGGCGATCAGCACCTTGGCCTCGCCATGCTCCAGGATGAAGGCGATGGTGCCGGGATCGAGCCGGGTGTTGAGCGCGTTGAGCACGGCGCCGGCCATCGGCACGCCGAAATGCGCTTCGTAGAGCGCCGTGACGTTGGGTGCCATCACCGCCACGGTATCGCCCTTGCCGACGCCGTGGTGCCACAGGGCGCTGGCCAGCCGGCGGCAGCGGGCATAGGTCTCCGCCCAGGTGAAACGGCGGTCGCCGTCGATCAGCGACGGCCGGTCGGGGAACACCTGCGCCGCCCGCGCGATCGCCGTCAGCGGCGTCAGCGGCATGTGGTTGGCCGGTCCGCGCTGCAGGAACGGCGCATCGTAGATGCCGGGGCCCTTGGTCATCGCGGCTTTCCCTCCCTGGTCCGGGAGGCGAGTTTTGGCCGATCGGCGCGCGCCCGGCAAGCCGGGCGGCGTGCGGTCACAGGCCGGTCTGCAGCGCGGTCAGCGCGTCGACAAGGCCGGCGCCGAACACCGTGTCGCGCCCGGGTGCGCCGAGGTCGTGCGCGGTCCGCTCCAGCAGGGCGCGGACCTGGGCCGGATTGGCGCCGGGATAGCGCTCAAGGATCAGCGCGACCAGGCCGCTGACATGGGCGGCGGCCATCGAGGTGCCCGACAGGATGCCGACCCGGCCCTGCGGTGCGATGGGCAGCACGTCGACGCCGGGTGCGGCGATGGTGATGTAGCTGCCGCGGTTGGCGCTGGAATAGGCCTCGTCGGCCGGGCCGGTCGCGGTCACCGCGATCACGCCAGGCACCGCCGCAGGCCAGCTCGGCGCGGCGCTCGGCCCGCCGTTGCCGGCAGCCGCCACCACCGTGCGGCCGCGCGCCAGCGCCGCCTGCACCAGCTGCGCCACCACCGGGTCGGCCGGGCCGGCGAACGACATGTTCAGCACCTGGGCGCCGGCGGCGACGGCATAGTCGATCGCCTGGGCGATGCGGTCGGTGGCGCCGTCGGCGCCGCCGCCGGGAAAGGCGGTGACCGCCAGGATGCGGGCGCCGGGCGCCACGCCGGCCACATCCCCGGCACCGGCGATCAGGCCGGCCACCGCGGTGCCGTGCACGTCCGGCGCACCGGCGCCGATGAAATCCTGGATACCGGCGATGCGGGCGGCGATCGCCGGGTGGCCGACATCGACGGCGGTGTCGATCACCGCCACCGTGACGCTGGAGCCGGTGGCGTACTGGTGCGCGGCGTCCACCTGCATCATGTCCAGCGCGTATTGCGGGCCGATGGTCAGGCCGTAGCGATAGACCGGCTGCGCCAGTGCGTTCGGGGTCAGGGTCAGGAACTCGATCGCCGTGACCACGTCCAGCGTCGACGGCAGCGACAGCACCGCGCCGTGCAGGCCGATGGTCGCGAGGTCGAACTCGCGCAGCACGCCCATGCCGAGCGGTGCCGCGATCTGCTGCGGTGCCCCCGGCGGCGAGCCGATCGGCACCAGCAGCAGCACCTGGTTGTCGAAGAAGGCGCCGGGTGCCAGCGGCGCCGGCCCCAGCGGCAGCGACGGCAGCTGCGGCAGTTGCGGCAGGGTCACCGGCGCGTGGCCGGGATCGGGCAGCGGCACCGGGTTGACGCGGCTGCCGCCCCCGGGCGGCTGGTTGACCGGACCGCCCAACGGGTTGTTCTGCTGCGCCTGCGCCGCCGCCGCGAAGGCGGCAGCGGCGAAAGCGATCCACAGCGAAATCAACAGGCGGCGGAACATGGTGCCCCCCCGTGGCAAGCGACCGGTGCGGTTACTCGGCGCGGCCGATGAACTGGACCTGCGGGTCGCTGCGCAGGTTCTCCTCGGCGGCCGCCAGCGCGGCCTCGTCGGCTTCGCCGGACGCCGGCGCGATCTGGTACATGCCGCCGCGCGGCCCGTCGACGATCAGCATCTGCTGGGCCGACAGATAGGCGTCGACATCGGCCATCGTCATCGTCTCCGGGAACATCACGATGAAGCGCGGCCCGGTCGCCGCCGCCTCGCCGCCGGACGCGACGCGGAAGCCGGGCTCGGCGCCGCCGCCCTCGCCGCCGCCGCTGGACAGCACCACGGCCAGCGCCGCCGCCTGGGCGATCACCAGCACGCCGGCAAGGCCGGCGGCCAGGCGATGGCCGGGGGTCGGCAGCCAGGCCGCCATGCGGGCGAGAAGGCCGGGCCGGGCCTGCACGGCCTGCCGCGGCGCCGATTCGCGCCGGGCGGCCGGCGTCTCGGCATCGATCGCCGCCATCAGCGCCGCGAGGCCCGCCTTGGCATCGGGGACGACGATCGCGTCGCTGTCCTCGTCGACGATCTCGCGCTCCTCGCGCATCGCCTGCAGCAGCTGGCGGGCTTGCGCATCCTCGGCCAGCCAGGCGTCGATCGCACGGCGCTCGTCCGCATTGACGGTGCCGTTCAGGTACCAGGGCAGCAGGGCCTCGAGGTCGTCGCGCGGCCCGTCGAGCGTCAGATTGTCGGTCATTGGATCCCGTCCCCGCCGGCTTGCGATCCCAGCATCGCGCGCAGGCGTTTCCTAGCGTGGAACATGCGCGTCTTGACCGTGTTCTCCGGCACATCCGCGATCTCGGCGATCTCCTTGACCGAAAGCTCCTGATAGTAGGTCAGTTCGATCACCTCGCGGTGTTCCGGGCTCAGGCGGTCCAGGCACGCCCTCATCATCCGCCGCATGTCCCCGTGATGGACGGTCTCGTCCTGCAGCGCCGCCGGGTCGACGATCTCCATCGCGTCGTCTTCGTCCAGGGGCGCCTCGCGCCGCTTGCGCAGCGCGCTGATGGCCTTGTTGTGGGCGATCGAGAAGATCCAGGACGACGGCGAGGAACGGCCTTCGAACCGGCCGGCGCCGCGCCAGACATCCAGGAAAACCTCGTTGACCAGTTCCTCGGCCATTCCACCGTCCTTCACCATGCGGACCAGGAACCGGTAGACGCGCGGCTGATATCGCTCATAGAGCGGCGCAATGGCCTGGCGATCCTGCGCGGCTACCCGGCTGAGCAGTTCGGCATCCGATGGCACGGGGTTGTTCACGTTTGTCCATCCCGATGTCGGGCCCGCTCATCCGCTCAGACGCGGTGACGGCCGATCTGGTTCAAATCATGATGCGTCGCCCGTCAGGGCTTCGAGCCGCGCGGGTTGACGGTGACCGTCGGATCGCTGAAGTCGCTCTGCGCTGCCGGCGGCTGCTGGTCGAACGGCTGGCGGCCGCGGAAGCCGACGCCCAGCGCCGGCGGCTCCAGCGCCATCGACAGCCGCAGCGGCGGCGGCGCATCCAGCGTGCCGAGGGCCAGATCGACCTGCTGGTCGCCGGCGGCCTGCGCGGCCGGGTCGGCATCGTTCTGGGCCAGGGCCGGGGCGGCGGCGGCGATTATTGCAGCGGCGAGGAGCAATCGGGACGAAACGCGCATCATTCCCTCCTCAGAATGAAACAATCAGCGACACGGTGGCGACGTGCTGGTCGTAGCTGAGCACGTCGATCGACGAGTTCTCGTCGATATAGGTCCACGACGCTGAAATTTCCGTGTTGTCGAAGATCTCCTTGGCGGCGCCGAAGGTCAGGTCGAAGCGGTCGGTGCGGCGCTGCTGCGGTCCGATGAAGTCGGGATAGTCCTCATGCAGGTAGGTGACGCCTGCATCGAGCCGGATGTCCTTGACCACGCGGGTCAAGCCGCCGCCGATCAGCGTGTGCGAGCGGCGGTCGAAGTTGCTGCCCTCGGCGGTGGTCCAGCCGAAGGCGTAGCCGGCGTAGAGGAAGCTGTCGCGGCCATCGACGAACCAGTACTGGGTCAAGCCCAGGCTGTGGCCGACCCCGTCGCGCGAGGTAATGGTCGGCAGCACGCCGTCGTCCTCGTACTCCTCCAGCGACAGCCCGTAGCGCAGCTGCGTCAGCCAGTCCTCGTCCAGGGCGGCCAGCGCGGTCAGGTCGACCGTGTGGATGCGGCTGTAGGGGTCGCCGCCGACCCAGGTCGCCTCGAAGCCGTAGCCGAGGCCCAGCGACGCGGGCACATCGCCGACACTGGTCTGCCAGTCGATCCCGGTGCCCAGGCTGGCGGTGATGGTGTTGAAGTCACCGAATTCGCTGTCCAGGTGCTCGCTGGAATAGGCCTCGCCCTGGACGGTCTGCCGCCAGGCGCCGGACCGCCACAGCTCGCCGGAGCCGGTCGCGCGCTGGAACAGGCGGAACCCGCCGGTCTTGCTGCCGAACCCGTCCGGCGCGGCCGGGATGTTGCTGTCGTACTGCGCGCCGGCCTCGAGGCTGGCCTGCCAGGTCGATTCCGCCGCGGCCGCCGGCGCCTCACCCCCGCCGGTCAGCGCGCGCAGCGCCGCGGTCATCTGCAGCGACTGCTGGGCGTAGAGGCTGTCCGGCGCCAGCGCCTGCACCCGCTCCAGCGCCGCCAGCGCGTCCTCGGCGCGGCCGAGTTCCAGCAGCGAGACGGCGCGGAAGTAGTACAGCGCGGCGTTGTCCGGCGCGACCGCCAGCCCCTCGTCGATCGCCGCCACCGCCGCGGTGTGGTCGCCGAGCTGCTGATAGGCCAGTGCGATGTAGCGCAGGATGATCGCGTCCTCGGGCCCCGCGATCGGCAGGGCGCGCAGGCCGTCGATCGCCTCCTGGAAGCGGCCGGCCTTGAACGCCTCCACCGCAGGCAGCTGCAGGAAGGCCTCGGGTGCGATCGCGGCCGCCGGCGGCGGCGCGAGACATGTTCCGCCCAGGACGACGGCAGCCGCGACGAATCCGCCGCGGCCGGCCCCGGCCCTCCGTAGACGACGCTGGTCGGTCACTTCGGGCCTCCCCCTGTCAACATGCCCGGGCAGCGAGTCTCATGGACGGGCATGTCCCTGTCAATCTCTGTGCCGAATCAAGGCCGTTGCGGCGGTGAGTTCGGCCACAGGAACGCCAGCAGCAGGCTGCGCTGGAACGGCTGGAAGTTGTCGTCGCTGGCGATCAGGATCACGGTGCCCTCGGCCCGCCGCGCCACAGCCACCGCCTCAAAATTGTCGACCGTCAGCGGCGGCGCCAGCCAGGCGAGTTCGGTGCCGGCGGTCACGGCGCCCGGCCGCAGCGCCGCCGCCGGCACATGCACCAGCCGGGCGCGGGCGCCGGTCAGCAGGCCGATGCTGCGCTCCAGCACCAGCAGGTCGCCGCCCGGCAGCGCCGCGGCGTCGGCCACGTCGAAGCCGTCGGCGGCGGCATAGCGGAACGGCTGCCAGTCGATGGCGTGCGGCGGTCCGCTGCCGATCCAGCCCATGCGGCCGTCGGCATCGGCCAGGTCCTGCGCAATGCCGACCCAGCGGCCGTCGGCGAGCCGGGCCAGCGCCTCCAGCCCGTCGTTGCGCGCCGCCGCCGCGAGCCCCGGCGGCATCGGCATCGGCGTCGGCACGCCGGACAGTCCGCCGGCGGCGTCGGGCGCATAGGCCCAGACCCGATGCTCGCGCTCGAACGCCACCGCCACGGTGCCGTCGCCGACCACGGCCAGTGCCTCGGCATCGCGCAGCGCGCGGTCGACCGGTGCGCCGTCGCGATCGCGCAGTCTGCCGGCGACGGCATCGGCGACTCCGGCCAGCCGGCCGTCCTCGAACACCAGCCGGCCGGTCACCCAGAAGCCGATGTCGGACAGGGCGAGGAAGCCGGTCCCGTCGGCATCGAGCGCCAGCGCCGAGATGCCGCCGAAGCCGACGCCGGCGCCGTCCAGCTCGACGCCGCCGCGAAAGTCCAGCGCGCCGAGCGCGGTGCGGGACGGGTCGCCCGGCCACAGCGGCACCGGTGTCGCCACCAGCGGAACCGGCCCGGCTTCCAGCAGCGGGTTGGTCAGTCCGTCGGCACAGCCGGCCGACGGCATCGCGGCGACCGCGACGAACGCCAGCCGTGCTGACCAAGATTTGAACATCGCCGGCCTTCCCTCCGTGTGCGACGGGGCCAATTCTGGCACGGGCCTCTGCCCGGCAGACCGGCCCGAACAGATAAGGAGGGAGCGAGGATGGAGATCAAGCGACGCGACGTGCTGCGCGGCATGGTGGCGGGTTCGGCGGCGGCGCCGCTGGCCGCCGTGCTTGCCGACCCGAAGCTGGCCCGGGCGGCGGCGGAAGGCCTGGAAACCGTGACGATCGACCTGCCCGGCCACGGCCAGGCCAGCGCCGCGCTGGCGCTGCCGCAGACCACGCCCGCCGCGGCCGTGCTGCTGGTCCACGAATGGTGGGGCCTGAACGACCAGATCAAGGCGGTGGCGGCCGAGTTCGCCAACCAGGGCTATGTCGCCCTTGCCGTCGACCTCTACGACGGCAACGTCGCCACCACGCCGGAGGCCGCCCAGACCTACATGGGTGCGGTCGACGGCGCCAAGGCGACGGCGACGCTGGGCGCCTGGATCGACTGGCTGAAGGCGCACCGGGCGGTCAGCGGCCCGGTCGGCACCGTCGGCTGGTGCTTCGGCGGCGGCTGGTCGCTGAACGCGTCGCTGGCCCGGCCGGTCGAGGCGACGGTGATCTACTACGGCAACGTGGCCAAGAGCGCGGACGACCTCGCCCCGCTGGCCGGCCCGGTGCTGGGCCACTTTGCCGAGCAGGACCAGTGGATCAACCACGACATGGTCGCCGGCTTCGAGGCGGCGATGGATGCGGCGGGCAAGACCTATACCGACCACTGGTATTCGGCCCAGCACGCCTTCGCCAACCCGACAAGCGCGGCCTACGACCAGGAGGACGCGGCGACGGCGTGGGAGCGGACGCTCGCCTTCTTCCGCGAGCACTTGGCCTGAGGCCGGGCGGCGGCCCGCCGGCCACCCGCCGGCGGGCCGGCGACGCCACCAATTGCCGCGCCGATGTTGCCAAGCGGAGGCGCCTGCGCCAAACACCAGGGTGCACGACTGGGGGAGCGCCGGTGCAGTCCGCTTTCGAGTTCGCCAGGCACATCGGCCCGATCTTCGGATCGGAGAAGATCGCCTTCCTGCTCTACAGCCTGGTTCGCATCCGCCGCCCCGAGCATGTGATCGAGCTGGGCTGCGGCACCGGCGCCACCGCCTTCTGCATGGCCCAGGCCCTGTGCGAGAACGGCCACGGTCGCCTGCTGACGGTGGACAACGAGCAGGCCTGGCCGGCGATCGCCGCCAAGCTGCCGTTCGACCGGCTCGGAATGCCGGCGACGACGACGATGGCCGCATTCGTGGCCGAGCACGCCCGCCGCTTCGGCGTGGCCGAACGGCTGACCTACCACAAATCCGAGCTGCCGCCCTTCCCGACCCCGCGCGGCACGCTGGACTTCCTGTTCGTCGACTACAACCACCGGCCGGAGAACGTGATCCGCATCCTGGCGACCTATCTGCCGGTGATGGCGCCGGGCGGTGCGATCCTGTTCGATTCGGCCGCGACCTACTTTCCGACCTTCCAGCTGCTGGAAAACCTGGAGTCCGCATTCGCCGCCGGCCGGGTGCCGGCCATGCTGCTGCGCGACCAGGATGCCGGCCGGACCGCCGCGATCGAGCGCCTGGTGCGCGGCGCGCGCTTCCGCTTCCAGCATTTCGTCGAGAAGGACAAGGCGGAGCAGAACAGCACCTCCGCCATCTTCATCGAGCCGTTCGACGTGATCCCGGCGGCGGATGCCGCCATGCGCATGGGGTGAGGCCATGGATATCGGCGTGCCGTTCAAGATGCTGGGCGAGGTCGACGTGTCGGGCCTGATCGCCCATGTCGAGACGCTGAGCGAGGCGCAGTGGGAGGCCAACGCCTTCCGCCAGGAGGTGCTGGCCGACGGCGTGCATGCGGTGACCAAGGCGATCCTGATGCGCCACGAATGGGACCGCTGGCGCAACCCGTGGCGCATGGTCGAGATCAGCGAGCTGATCGAGAAATGGGCGAAGCAGACCGGACGCGACCCGCGGCCGTTCATGCCGATCGACAAGCAGGAGACCGACGTCGGGCCGATCTACACCTTCCCCGACTGGCCGGCGCACGAGGCGGCGATCCAGCCGGTGATCGACCAGGTGCTGGCGCTGCTGAAATACCCGCATCCGGTGGTCACCCGGATCGCGCTGGTGCGGCTGGAGCCGGGCGCGGTGATCGCGCCGCATATCGACGGCCAGCCGATGGCGGAGAAGGCGCACCGCATCCACGTGCCGCTGTCGAATGCCGAGGGCGTCGAGTACAAGGTGGACGGCAAGAAGTTCAAGATGCGCAAGGGCCGCGCATACGACTTCAACAACCGCAAGCGGCACTCGGTGCGCAACCTGAGCAAGCGGCCGCGGGTCAACATGTTCGTCGACGTCTATCCGGCGTCGGGACTGCATGTGCCGCCGCCGTTCGGCTATTACGCCACCGACGCGATCGCGAGCGTGCTGAAGCCCGACGCAACGAAGCACTGAGCGCCGCACCGCTGCCGCATTCGCGCGCAGGATGGGGCGCAGACACACCACCACGCCGGAAAGGACGGGCGCGATGACCGGACACAGACGGGCACCCTGGGCGGCGGCGGCCTTCGCCGCCATGCTGGCCGCGCCGGCTCTGGCCGCGGAACCGCCTTCGCTGGACCAGCTGGTCGGCTTCTTCGATTCCATCGCGCTGCAGGACGACAACAGCATGTTCGGCTCGGCCGGGACGGTGCCGAAGCCGCTGTCGCGCTGGGAAGGCCCGATCCGGGTGCATATCGAAGGCGGATCCAGCGGCATGATCGCCAGGCTCGACTGGCACCTGGAGCGGTTCCGCCTGCTGTCCGGCGCCGACATCGCGCGGGTGACGCGGCGCGAGGACGCCAACCTGCGCATCTCGCTGACCACCAGCGCCGAGGTGACCCAGCGCGCCGGCTCGGCCGACACCCTGTGCCTGACCCAGTACGAGCCGGATTCCGGCGCCATCGACACCGCCGACATCTACATCCCGGTCGGCGAGACGATGTGGCTGGACAACTGCATGGCGCACGAGCTGATGCACGCGGTCGGCTTCTATGCCCACCCGAAGGACAACGGCAACCGCAGCGTGCTGGAGCAGGGCGCGCCGGCGCGGATGCGTACTTTCACCGCGCTCGACGCCACCGCCATCCGCATGCTCTACGACCCGCGGCTGCGCATCGGCCTGACCCGCGACCGCGCCCTGCCGATCGCGCGCGCGCTGGCAGAGCAGCTGCTGCGCGACTGGCCGGCGGATGCCGCCGACCCCGAGCCCGGCGATCCGCTGGACCCGGACGGCTTCCTGGCCCGCACCGACCCGGCGGGCAACGGCCTGGCCGCCGACCAGACCCGCTGAGGCGGCCGGCCGCCGACCGGGTTCGCGGGAGGCGGCCCGCCGCGCTCAGTGCACCAGCGCCGCGGACTCCAGCGCCCGCCAGCGGCCCGGCGCGATGATGTCGACGTGGCCGACCCGCACCGAATGCAGCGGCCCCTCGATGTTCCTTTCCCAGAACGCCAGGAACTTGAGCAGTTCCGGGAAGCGCGGCGGCAGGTCCAGCTTCTGCCAGATGAAGGTCTGCAGCATCGAGGGATGATCGGGCATGCGGTAGAGGATTTCCGCGGTGGTCAGGCGCCAGTTCGCGCACTGGCGACGGAAATCGGTCGTTCCGGCGGTCCGGGCGGTCAACGAGTCCTGCGACATGGCACCATCCTTTTACCTGCGGTGGTACGGCGCGCAGCGGCGCTTCCACGATGGTTAGCAACCAGCGTGCCAAACGCAAGGTAAAAGGAGTGTTAAATCAATAACTTAGCAGCCGATCCGGCGGAGTGCTGCCAGCCATGGCCGGCCGGCAGGCGCCGCGCCGGCCTGAAATTTTCGCCAGCCGCGGGAAACATCCCTTGACAGGAATTCGCCACTTTCCTACCTGCTTTGGCAGCCGGCAGGGGAGAGTGCTAACAGGCATCCGTCGCGTCGACGCGAACGGGCAAGCCGACCCGATCGGTGACAGTGATATCACGAAGTGGATGTGCGTGGAGGGATCGACATGAAGTTTCGGCCGTTGCATGACCGTGTGGTCGTGCGTCGCATCGATGCCGAGGAGAAGAGCGCCGGCGGGATCATCATCCCGGACACGGCGAAAGAGAAGCCGATGCAGGGCAAGGTGATCGCGGTGGGCCCCGGCGCCCGCAACGAGCAGGGCCAGATCGTGGCGCTCGACGTCAAGGAAGGCGACACCATCCTGTTCGGCAAGTGGTCGGGCACCGAGGTCAAGATCGACGGCGAGGACCTGTTGATCATGAAGGAATCCGACATCATGGGCATCATCGAGGTCGTCAAGCCGGCCAAGTCGAAGAAGGCCGCCTGACCCCGACCCGTCGGCGGGCCGGATCCCGCGGACGACAGCTGAAATCGCAGACAGGTCCCCGGCGGCGCGCGATCCATCGCGGGAGCCAGGGCCCGGTTTGACTGAGGAGGATGACGAATGGCTGCTAAAGACGTGAAGTTCGGCGCCGATGCCCGTACGCGCATGCTGCGCGGCGTGGACATCCTGGCCGATGCGGTGAAGGTGACGCTGGGGCCGAAGGGCCGCAACGTCGTGCTCGACAAGAGCTTCGGCGCACCGCGCATCTCCAAGGACGGCGTGACCGTCGCCAAGGAGATCGAGCTGGGCGACAAGTTCGAGAACATGGGCGCGCAGATGGTGCGCGAGGTGGCGTCGAAGACCAACGACCTGGCCGGTGACGGCACCACCACCGCCACGGTGCTGGCCCAGGCGATCGTGCGCGAGGGCGCCAAGGCCGTGGCCGCCGGCATGAACCCGATGGACCTGAAGCGCGGCGTCGACATGGCGGTCGAGGCCGTCGTCGACGACGTGCAGAAGCGCTCCAAGAAGGTGAAGACCAACGAGGAGATCGCCCAGGTCGGCAAGATTTCGGCCAACGGCGACGCCGAGGTCGGCCGGATGATCGCCGAGGCGATGCAGAAGGTCGGCAACGAGGGCGTGATCACGGTCGAGGAGGCCAAGTCGCTCGAGACCGAGCTCGAGGTGGTCGAGGGCATGCAGTTCGACCGCGGCTACCTGTCGCCGTATTTCATCACCAACGCCGAGAAGATGGTCTGCGAGCTGGAGGACCCGTACATCCTCCTGCACGAGAAGAAGCTGTCGAACCTGCAGTCGATGCTGCCGGTGCTCGAGGCCGTGGTGCAGTCGGGCAAGCCGCTGCTGATCATCGCCGAGGACGTCGAGGGCGAGGCCCTGGCAACCCTGGTGGTCAACAAGCTGCGCGGCGGCCTGAAGGTCGCGGCGGTGAAGGCGCCGGGCTTCGGCGATCGCCGCAAGGCGATGCTGGAGGACATCGCGATCCTCACCGGCGGCCAGGTCGTCTCCGAGGACCTGGGCGTGAAGCTCGAGAACGTCACCCTCGACATGCTGGGCCGGGCGAAGCGGGTCTCCATCACCAAGGAGGAGAGCACGATCGTCGACGGCGCCGGCAAGAAGGCCGAGATCGTCGGCCGCTGCAACCAGATCCGCAGCCAGATCGACGAGACTTCGTCGGACTATGACCGCGAGAAGCTGCAGGAGCGGCTGGCCAAGCTGGCCGGCGGCGTTGCGGTGATCCGCGTCGGCGGCGCCACCGAGATCGAGGTGAAGGAGAAGAAGGACCGGGTCGACGATGCGATGCACGCCACCCGGGCCGCGGTCGAGGAGGGCATCGTCGCCGGCGGCGGCTGCGCCCTGCTCTACGGCATCCGCGCCCTCGACAAGCTGAAGCCCGGCAACGACGACCAGCGCGTCGGCATCGAAATCGTCCGCCGTGCGCTGCAGGCGCCGGCGCGGCAGATCATCGAGAATGCCGGCGACGACGGCTCGGTCGTCATCGGCAAGCTGCTGGAGCAGAAGGACAGCGACTACGGCTACGACGCCCAGGAGGGCAAGTACGTCAACATGTTCAAGTCCGGCATCATCGACCCGACCAAGGTCGTGCGCACCGCGCTGCAGGACGCCTCTTCGGTGGCCGGCCTGCTGATCACCACCGAGGCCATGGTCGCCGAGCGGCCGGAGAAGAAGGCCCCGGCCGGCGGCGCCCCGGACATGGGCGGCATGGGCGGCATGGACTTCTAAGTCCGGCCCCTTCCCGACGATGCGAGGGCCGCGGAATCCGTTCCGCGGCCCTTTCTTTTGCCGTTAAGGTCGGCGCCCGAGGCGGGCCGACGGAGGATGCGATGGCGGACGAGGCTTTGCTGCCGCTCGAGGCGATCCGGCAGGCCCGGCAACGGGTGATGCCGCACCTGATCGAGACGCCGCTGGTGCCCTGGTACGGCGGCGGACTGCCCTGGCTGCTGGGGGCGGGAACCCGGGTCTCGGTCAAGCTGGAGCTGATGCAGCGCACCGGCTCGTTCAAGCCGCGCGGCGCGCTGAACGTGATGATGCTGCTGGACGCCGAGGCGCGTGCCCGCGGCGTGACCGCGGTCTCCGCCGGCAACCACGCCATCGCGGTCGCCTATGCCGCCCGCCAGCTCGGCACCACCGCCAAGGTGGCGATGCCGCGCAAGGCCAGCCAGTACCGCGTCGCGCAGTGCCTCGGCTACGGCGCCGAGGTCTCGCTGGCCGAGGACATTGCCGGCGCCTTCACCGAGGGCATGCGGCTGCGCGACGAGGAAGGCCGGGCGCTGATCCACCCGTTCGAAGGCCCGCACACCGTGGCCGGCACCGGCATCATCGGGCTGGAGATCGCCGAGCAGGCGCCCGACGTCGATGCGGTGATCGTGCCGATCGGCGGCGGCGGCCTGATCGCCGGCATCGCCGCGGCGCTGAAGCAGGTCAAGCCCGGCATCGCGGTCTATGGCGTCGAGCCGGCCGGTGCGCGCGGCATGAGCGACAGCCTGGCCGCGGGCGCGCCGGCGGCCAAGGTGCACGTCGACACCATCGCCGACAGCCTGGGCGCGCCGCTGCATACCCAGGGCACCTTCGATCTGGTCCGCGCCTATGTCGACGACGTGGTCGTGGTCGACGACCAGGCGATGATCGACGCCATGGATCTGAGCTTCCGCGACCTGAAGCTGGCGGTCGAGCCGGCCGGGGCCAGCGCGCTGGCCGCCCTGCTCGGCCCGCTGAAGGCGGAACTGGCCGGCCGTCACGTCGTCGTGCTGGCCTGCGGCAGCAACATCGACCCGCAGTCCTATTGCGCGCTGATGGCGCGCGCCCGCCCGCACGGCGGCTGACCGCCGCCTTGAATTCGCCCCGCCGCCGGTCTAAGCCGGTGGCGCCTGGGAAAGAGGAGGGGCGCGATGCTTCGGTTCGGCAGACTGGGCGCCTTCGCCGGCATGGTCCTGTTGTCGGCGGCGGCGCATGCGGACGAAAGCTGTTCGCTGGCCGGCAACGGCATCTGCGAGGAGATCTATCTCGGGGCCGGCTACTGCGCGCCGGCGACCGACAGCGCCGACTGCGCCGGGGCCGAGGTGCTGCCGTTCTCCGACGACCGGCCGCTGACCAACCAGGATGTCCGCTACATGGCCGGCTACCAGCTGCGGCTGGCCCGCAACGAGATCTTCGCCCGCCACGGCTATCGCTTCAACAGCGAGGACCTGCAGCGCTTTTTCGGCGCGCGGTCGTGGTACGCGCCGGTCGGCCAGAACGTCACGCTGACGCCGGTCGAGCAGACCAATGTCGAGTTCCTGCGCGTGATCGAGGACGGCGGCGCGCTGAACCGCAACGCCCAGCGCAGCGAGCCGCCGAACGGCAGCACACTGCCGCCCTGGACCGGATGGATCGCCGACATGGTCCACGCCGACGGCCACGTCGACGCCGCCATCGTCAACGGCATCCGCGGCCGGGTCTACGACAACGAGACCCAGAGCACCGTGATGGTGCGCCCGGACGTCGGCGACATGCTGTTCTGGGGCGACGAGCCCGAGTTCGGCGCCAGCACGCCCTGCTGCCTGTTCCCGCCGATCGTGCTCGAGCCCTATGTGCTCGACCTCGGCATCGTGCCGCAGCCGCTGGGCCGCGAGACGCTGCTCGGCGAGACGGTGACGCGGGTCAGGCTGGACTGGGACGACGGCGAGGGCTTCGCCAGCCTGCACGGCGAGGCCTGGCTGACCGACGACGGCATCTTCCTGCAGGTGAAGCTGCAGGGCGTGTTCACCGAATGCTGCGGCGGCGACGAGGGCATTCCGTGGACCCTGGACTACCACCTGGAGAACCTGCAGCGCGGGCCCAACGACCCCAGCCTGATGGAGCCGCCGCCGTTCCAGCAATGGAGCTACGCCGGCTGAACGGCACCGCGTGACCGGCCGCGGCGGCGGCCGCTGACATCTCGACGCGCGCCGGCCGGCGGTGCACGATGCCCGCATGGCCAGCGAGCTTCCCGCCCTCGACGACAGGCATCCGATCCCGGCGCCGGCCGAACCGCGCCCCGAGGCGCCGCGCCGCGGGGCGTTGCGGCTTGCCGCGGCGGCGCTGGCGGTCGCCGCGGCGACGGCCGTCGTCGTCTGGGTCGTCGCCGGCTGGGCTTGGGACCGCGCGCGCGGCGAGGCACGCGCCGGCGCCGAGGCCAGCCTCGATCTGTTCGTCGCCAACCTGGCCGGCGAGCTCGGCAAGTTCGCCGCCCTGCCCGACCTGCTCGCCAGCCGGCCGGACGTGATCGACCTGTTCGACGCTCAGGGCAACGCCGCACGCTCCGATCTCGGCGATTCGCTGGCCGCCGCCGCCCAGCGCGCCACCGGGGCCGACGTCGTCTATTTCATGCGCCTGGACGGCCTGACCTTCGCCGCCAGCAACGCGCGGGCGGCGGACAGCTTCGTCGGCCAGAACTTCAGCTACCGTCCCTATTTCCGCAGCGCGCTGGACACCGGCGCCGGGCGCTATTTCGCCCTCGGCACCACCTCGGGCCGGCGCGGCTACTACTTCGCGCACCGGGTCGCGCGCGGCACCCGCGTGCTCGGCGTCGTCGTGGTCAAGGTCGACCTGGAGGCGGTGGAGGAGCGCTGGCGCGCGCTCGACCTCGACGTGATGGTGACCGACCCGTTCGGGGTGGTCTTCCTCAGCAATCGGCCCGACTGGCGGCTGCGCACGATCGCGCCGATGACCGACGCGGCCTATGCCCAGATCGCCGCCGACCGCCGTTATGACGGCGCCACGCTGGCGCCGCTGGCGGTGGCGCGCGAGTCCGAAGCCGCCGGCAGCCACGGCACGGTCGACCGCTGGGTGGTGCCCGCTGCCGTCGACACCGGCGACGGCAGGACCGAATATCTGCACGTCTCGCGGCCGATGCCGGAGGCCGGCTGGGCGGTGCATGTGCTGGTCGACCTCGCCCCGGCGCGCCGCGACGCGACCCTGGCCGCGGTGCTGGCGCTGGCGCTGTGCGGGCTGGTCGCCGCCGGCGCGCTGCTGGCGCTGCAGCGCCGGCGCCAGCTGCTGGAGCGGGTGGCGCTGAACCAGGCAGCGGCCGACCGGCTCGAACGCCAGGTCGCGGCGCGCACCGCCGACCTGACCGGCGCCAACCGCCGCCTGGGCCAGCAGATCGAGGAGCGGATGCAGGCGGAGGCCGAGCTGCGGCGGATGCAGGCGGAGCTGGTGCAGGCCGGCAAGCTGGCTGCGCTGGGGCAGATGTCGGCCGCCCTGAGCCACGAATTCAACCAGCCGCTGGCCGCGATCCGCTCCTATGCCGACAACGCGGCGCTGCTGCTCGAACGCGGCCGGGCCGAGGATGCCCGCGCCAATGTCGGCCATATCGCCGAGCTGACCGGCCGGATGGCGGAGATCAGCCGCACCCTGAGCACCTTCGCCCGGCGTCCGGACGACCGCCGCGCGGCGGTCGACCTGTGCGCGCTGGTCGACCGGGTGGTCGCGTTCCTCGACGGGCGCCGCCAGCGCGTCGACGCCGCGGTGGCGGTGCGGAAGTCCGCGCCGGCGGTCTGGGTGCTCGCCGGCGAGGTGCGGCTGGAGCAGGTGATCCGCAACCTGCTGACCAACGCGCTCGATGCGGTGGCCGGCCGGGACGAACGCCGGGTCGAGATCGCGGTCGATCGCGACGAGGGCGGCGAGGCGGTGCTGACGGTCGCCGACAGCGGCACCGGCATCGCCGACGATGCCCTGCCGCGCATCTTCGACCCCTTCTTCACCACCAAGCGCACCGGCGAAGGGCTCGGCCTCGGCCTGTCGATCGCCTTCAACATCGTCAAGGACTTCGACGGCCGGCTGGAGGCCGCCAACCGGCCGCAGGGCGGCGCCCTGTTCACGGTGCGGCTGCCGCTGGCGACGGCCGCGGCCCGGGCGGCGGAATAGCCGATGACCGCCGGCACGGTGCTGTTCGTCGACGACGAACCCGACATCCGCAACGCGGTCGCCCAGGGCCTCGACCTGCACGGCCTGGCGGTGGAGTGCCTGGACGCCGCCGAGCCGGCGCTGGACCGCGTCAGCCGCGGCTTCGACGGCATCGTCGTCTCAGACATCCGCATGCCGGGCATGGACGGCATGGCGATGATGCGGGCGGCGCTGGAGATCGACCCGGAGCTGCCGGTGGTGCTGGTCACCGGCCACGGCGACGTGCCGCTGGCGGTGGAGGCGATGCGCGCCGGCGCCTACGACTTCATCGAGAAGCCCTTTGCCATGGCGCATCTGGCCGGCGTGGCCTGGCGCGCGCTCGACAAGCGGCGGCTGGTGCTGGAGAACCGCGACCTGCGCAGCGCGCTGGCCGACCGCAGCGGGCTGGAGGCGGTGCTGGTCGGCCGGTCCGAGCGGATGCGCCGGCTGCGCGCCGACGTCGCCGCCGTCGCCGCCACCGACGCCGACGTGCTGATCGTCGGCGAGACCGGGACCGGCAAGGAGGTGGTCGCCCGCGCCCTGCACCGGTTCGGCGACCGCGCCGGCGGCCCGTTCGTCGCCATCAACTGCGGCGCCCTGCCGGCCGAGATCATCGAGAGCGAGCTGTTCGGCCACGAGCGCGGCGCGTTCACCGGCGCGCTCGCCCGGCGGGTCGGCAAGCTGGAGCACGCCCGCGGCGGCATCGTGTTCCTCGACGAGATCGAAAGCATGCCGCTGGAGCTGCAGGTCAAGCTGCTGCGGGTGATCGAGACGCGCAGCCTGGAGCGGCTCGGCTCCAACCAGACTCTGCCGCTGGACATCCGCTTCCTCGCCGCGACCAAGCGCGACCTGAAGCAGGCCGGCGACGCCGGTGCGTTCCGCGCCGACCTGTACTATCGGCTCAACGTGGTCACGCTGCAGGTGCCGGCGCTGTGCGCGCATCGCGAGGACATCCCCGACCTGGCCGACCATCTGGCCCGCGAGGCCGCGGTGCGCTACCGGCGGCCGGCGCCGGCCCTGTCAGCCGCGGTGCTGCAGGAGCTGGCCGCGCGCGACTGGCCGGGCAACGTGCGCGAGCTGCGCAACGTGATCGACCGGATGACGCTGGGCATCGGCGATGCCGGCGTCGCCCTCGACGCGGCGCCGATGGCGCTGGCCGACCATGTCGAGGCCTGCGAGCGGCGGGTGATCGCGGCCGAACTGGCCCGCCACAACGGGCGCATCAACGAGACCCATGCCGCGCTCGGCCTGTCCCGCAAGACCCTGTACGACAAGATGGTCCGCTACGGCCTCAACCGCGAGGACTTCGTCCGTGGCGGCGGCGATGGGTAGCCCGCCACCCATCCGTCGCCGCCGGCGGGTGCCCGTCTACCCATCGCCCCCGCCGCTCCCTGCCTTCCCGCCCCGATTCAGGCGCACGAATCTGCCATTTCCGGCCCACCCGGGGCGGCTGGCACGGCGCTTGCGCTCCTATGGACAGAACCAGGCGACACGACCTGAAGCCGTTCAACATCCCGGAGGAGCGTTCCCATGAGACTAAGCCTGACCACATCCGCCATCGCGCTGGCGCTGATCGCCGCTGCCGCCCCTGCCCAGGCCGACGATCCGATCGTCATCCGCTTCAGCCACGTGGTGGCCGAGAACACCCCCAAGGGCATCGGCGCGCTGATGTTCCAGCAGCTGGTCGAGGAGCGCCTCGGCGGCCGCGTCGTGGTCGAGGTCTATCCGAACTCGCAGCTCTACAACGACGACAAGGTGATGGAGGCGCTGCTGCTCGGCGACGTCGAGCTTGCCGCGCCGTCGCTGTCCAAATTCGGCGCCTTCACCAGCCAGCTCGCGGTGTTCGACCTGCCGTTCCTGTTCGACGACCTCGATGCCGTCGACCGCTTCACCGGCAGCGAGGCCGGCCAGGCCATGCTGACCTCGATGACCGGCGACGACATTCTCGGTCTCGGCTTCTGGAACAACGGCATGAAGCAGCTGTCGGCCAACGTGCCGCTGCGCAGCCCGGCCGACGCCGATGGCCTGAAGTTCCGCATCCAGCCGTCGGACGTGCTGGAGGCCCAGTTCGAGGCCGTCGGCGCCAACCCCGAGAAGATGGCCTTCTCCGAGGTCTACCAGGCGCTGCAGACCGGCGTGGTCGACGGCCAGGAGAACACCTGGTCGAACATCTACTCGCAGCGCTATTTCGAGGTGCAGAACTACATCACCGAGTCCAACCACGGCCTGCTGGCCTACATGCTGGTCACCAACAACGCGTTCTGGAGCGGCCTGCCCGACGACGTGCGCACCGAGCTGGACGCCATCGTCGCCGAGGTGACGGCCGAGGTGAACCGGCTGGCGCTGGAGAAGGACCTGCAGGACCGCCAGGCCGTGATCGACGCCGGCATGGCCGAGGTGATCGAGCTGACGCCCGAGGAGGTCGCCGGCTGGCGCGATGCGATGCAGCCGGTGTGGGCGCAGTTCGCCGACGACATCGGCCAGGAGCTGATCGACGCGGCCGCCGCTTCCAACGGTTCGAGCTAGGTCTCGGCCCACGCCAGAGGTGACATCATGTCTGGCGCACCGGCCGACGGCCAGGCGGGAGCGTCCCCACCCGCCTGGCTGCGGCTGATCCACCGCAGCGAGGAGGGCGTCATCGCCCTCCTGTTCGCGGCGCTGACCCTGATCACCTTCGTGCAGGTCGTGCTGCGCGGCCTCGGCGACAGCATCGGCTGGGCGTTCGAGCTGTCGCGCTACCTGTTCGCCTGGCTGGTGCTGTTCGGCGTCAGCTATGCGCTCAGGGTCGGCGCCCATATCGGCGTCGACGCCCTGGTCCGGTTGTTGCCGCGCCCGGCGCGGCGCGCCGTCGGCCTGATCGCGGTCGGCCTGTGCATCGCCTATGCCGTGCTGCTGATCCTCGGCGCGTGGGAATACATCGACAAGGTCTGGCGCTTCGCCACCGACGACCTGAAGGTGCCGCGCGGCCTGCCCTATCTGATCGTGCCGATCGGCATGGCGCTGGTGCTGCTGCGGCTGGTCGGCATCGCCTGGAACATCCTGCGCGACCGCGCCGACGGCTTCGCCATCGGCGACGAGGCCCGCGAGGCGCTGGAGAGCCATGCCGCAACCGGCCGGGACGAGACCCGGCCATGACCACCGCCTTCCTGTTCATCCTGTTCTTCGCGTTCATGGCGCTGGGCATGCCGATCGCCTTCGCCCTCGGCCTGTCGTCGATCCTGACGGTCGCGATCATGGCCGACACCAGCCTGGCCTCGATGGCGCAGACCCTGTTCTCGGCCTTCGACGACCACTACACGCTGCAGGCGATCCCGTTCTTCATCCTGGCGTCGGCGTTCATGTCGACCGGCGGCGTCGCCCGCCGGCTGGTCGACTTCGCCATCGCCTGCGTCGGCCACCTGCGCGGCGGGCTGGCGATGGCCTCGGTGCTGGCCTGCATGTTCTTCGCCGCCGTGTCGGGCTCGTCGCCGGCCACGGTCGTTGCCGTCGGCTCGGTGGTGATCGCCGGCATGGTCCAGGCAGGCTACTCCAAGGAGTTCGCCGCCGGGGTGATCTGCAACGCCGGCACGCTCGGCATCCTGATTCCGCCGTCGATCGTGATGGTGGTCTATGCCGCCGCGGTCGAGGTCTCGGTCGGGCGCATGTTCCTGGCCGGCATCGTGCCGGGCCTGATCGCCGGCCTGATGCTGATGGCGGTGATCTGGTTCCGCGCCCGCCAGAAGGGCATGCCGAAGCTGCCGCGCATCACCGGCGCCGAATGGAACCGCACCGCCTTTCACGCCCTGCCGGGGTTGGGCCTGATCGCCATCATCTTCGTCGGCATCTACGGCGGCATCTTCACGCCCACCGAGGCCGCCGCGGTGGCCGCGGTCTATGCCTTCATCGCCGCCTGCTTCATCTATCGCGACATCGGGCCGCTGAAGTCGCCGGCCGCGGGCGACATCCGCAACGGCCACATCCGCTGGCTGACGGCCGTGCCGCACGCCTTCGTCCACCGCGACACCTTCAAGGTGATGATCGACGGCGGCCGCACCACCATCATGCTGATGTTCCTGATCGCCAACGCGATCATGTTCGCCCACGTGCTGACCAGCGAGCAGATCCCGCAGGCGCTGGCCGAGAGCATCCTTGCCGCCGGTCTGGAGCCGTGGATGTTCCTGATCGTGGTCAACGTCATCCTGCTGATCGCCGGCAACTTCATGGAGCCGTCGGCGATCGTGCTGATCCTGGCGCCGATCTTCTTCCCGATCGCCATCGAGATGGGCATCGACCCGATCCACCTGGGCATTATCATGGTGGTGAACATGGAGATCGGGCTGATCACTCCGCCGGTCGGGCTGAACCTGTTCGTCACCGCCGGCATCACCGGCATGAGCCTGACCCGCACCGTGGCCGCCGCGCTGCCCTGGCTGATGGTGCTGCTGGTCTTCCTGGTGCTGATCACCTATGTGCCGATCCTGTCCACCGGGCTGTACCAGTGGGCGCTGGGACCGGAGACGGTGAGCAGCGGCCTTGATCTCAGCCAGTTCAGGAATTAGTCACGCTAGGCCGGCACCGCGAGTTCGCGCCGGTGACAGGGCCGAGGCGCAGATGGCAGAGATCGTCGTCGCCGACGACAACGAGGGCATACGCAACATGCTGGCCGCGCTGCTGGGCCAGGAAGGCCACAACGTGCGCCTGGCCGCCGACGGCAGGCAGGCGCTGCAGTTGATGCGGCAGGCCCCCGCCGACATCGTCGTCACCGACGTGTTCATGCCGGAGCAGGATGGCCTGGAGACGGTGATGGCGCTGCGCAAGGCCTTTCCGAAGACCGCTATCGTCGTCATGTCGGGCGGGTCGCGCGTCGGCTACGGCTCCGACTTCCTCGATCTCGCCAGCCAGCTCGGCGCCCGCGCGGTGCTGGCCAAGCCGTTCGAACCGGACGAGCTGATCGCCATCATCGCGGACTGCGTCGCCGATTCGAAGCGATAGCGGCCGCCGGGCGGAATGTCGGCCCGGCCGCCGAGTCCCCGTTCGACGGCCAGGCCGACCCCCACCAGCACATCGCTGCGCTGGAAGCCGCTGGCGGAGTCCGGCCGCGACGGCACCGCTCCGCTGATTTCCCGCGCCGGAGTCTAGTCTTGCCGCGCGGCGGTGAAACTGCTTCGATTGGTACCAATGTACTAATTGTGGCTGGAGATTGGAACATGCGGATGCGGCCCGGCGGGAGCGGAACCATCGGCCGGTGATCGAGCCCGCGGACCTTCTCTGCATCCAGGACCGGCTGTTCGCGGCGGCATGCGCCGAGGCGACGTTCCCGGCGGTGATCGGCGAGGCGGCGACGGCGTTCGGCGCCGAGGGCAGCCTGCTGTTCGAGGTCGACAACCGCGACGGCCGGGTCGTCTCGATGATCGCAGCCGGCCTGGACCCACCGCCGGCGGCGGAGCGCGAGCGCCTGCACCAGATCAACCCGCGCATGCGCTATGCCCAGCGCCACGCGGCCGGGCTGGTGGTGTGCGACCACCAGTTCATCGACGACCGCGGCATGGACCGCAGCGAGTTCTACGACGCGATCGGGCGCCATTCCGGCCTGCGCTGCTTCATCGGTTCGCGGCTCTTCGACGACGGCGACATCTCGCTCTACCACACGCTGGAGTTCGCCACGCGGCACGGCCGCCCCGACCGCGCGCAAATCGAGGCGTTCCGGCGGCTTGCGCCCAATGTCGGCCGCGCCTGGCGGCTGGCCCGGCAGAGCGGCGGCGGCCACACCGCAGATGCATGGGTGCCCGACCACGTGCCGTGGGCGGTCTTCGCGCTGGACCATGCCGGCAAGGTGCTGCGAATGAATCGCCTGGCCGAGGCGATCGTACGGGACGGCGGCGGCCTGCGCGTGGACCGGGGCGCGCTGGCGGCGCGCGCGCGGCAGGCCGATGCGCTGCTGCGCGGCGCCATCGGCAGCGCGCTGCGCGGCGAGGATGCCGTCATGCTGGTCCCGCGTGCCGGCGCCGCGCCGCTCGCCCTGCGCCTGATCCCGCTGCCGGCGACCAGCCGGGTCGACCCGCGCCATCCGGCGGTGGTGGCCCACGTTCACGACCCGCAGCAGCCCGGCCCCGGCAGAATGGCGCTGATGCGCCGGCTCTACGGTCTGTCGGCGGCCGAGGAACGCGTGGTCGCGCTGCTGGCCGAGGGCAAGGACCTGGAGGAGTCCGCCGCCGTCCTGGGCATCAGCCGCAACACCGCCCGGAACCATCTGCAGTCGGTATTCGCCAAGACCGGCACGCGCCGGCAAAGCGAGCTCATGGTCCGCATCCTCGGCCTGCCGCCGGGCTGACCGGCCGGGTCGAGACCGGCCAGCGTCAAGTTGGCCGTGGCGACAGCGGCGCTTCGGCGCTAGATTTCGAAAGCTCCGTTGGCAAGGACAGGGTTTGGCGGACGGCTCTGGGCCGCCGGCACGGCTCGTGCCGCCGCCGACGGCAACACCGCCCGGGCAGCGCGCGCCGTTGCCGGGGCGCGGCAGGACGCTGGACCCGATGAACGCCCACACCCGCGGGCCGACGCTCATAGAGCTGTTCACGCCGAAGCTCGTCACCGTCCTGCGCGAGGGCTACGGTCTGGCCGACCTGCGCGCCGACGCGCTGAGCGGGCTGACCGTGGCGATCGTCGCGCTGCCGCTGTCGATGGCGATCGCCATCGCGTCCGGCGTCACCCCGGACCGCGGACTCTATGCCGCCATCGTCGGCGGCTTCATCGTCTCGGCGCTGGGCGGCAGCCGCTTCCAGATCGGCGGACCCGCCGGCGCCTTCATCGTGCTCGTGGCCGCCACGGTGATGCAGCACGGCGTCGACGGGCTGATCCTGGCCACCTTCCTGTCGGGGCTGATCCTGCTCGCGGTCGGCTTCCTCGGCCTCGGCACCTTCATCAAGTACATCCCCTACCCGGTCACGGTGGGCTTCACCGCCGGTATCGCCGTCATCATCTTCGCCAGCCAGGTCAGCGCGCTGCTCGGGCTGACCCTCGACGGGCCGGAGCCGGGGCCGATCGTGCCCAAGGTGGAGGCGCTGATCGATGCGCTGCCCACCGCCGACCTGCCCGCCGTCGCCGTCGCGGCGCTGGCGATCGGCCTCATCGTCGCGATCCGCCGGTTCCGCCCGCAATGGCCGTCATTCCTGATCGCGGTCGCGGTGACGGCCGTGGCGGCCTGGGCGGCAGGCCTGCCGGTGGAGACCATCGGCAGCCGCTTCGGCGGCATCCCGCGCAGCATCCCGGCGCCGAGCCTGCCCGACCTCGGCTGGGACAAGGTGGCGGCGGTGCTGCCGTCGGCGCTGGCCTTTGCGCTGCTCGGCGGCATCGAAAGCCTGCTGTCGGCGGTGATCGCCGACAGCATGACCGGGCGGCGCCACCGCTCGAACTGCGAACTGGTCGCGCAGGGTGTCGCCAACATCGGCTCGGCCCTTGTCGGCGGCATATGCGTCACCGGCACGATCGCGCGCACCGCCACCAACGTGCGCTCCGGCGCCCGCGGGCCGGTGGCGGGCATGCTGCACGCGTTGTTCCTGCTGGCCTTCGTGCTGGTGGCGGCGCCGCTCGCCAGCTACATCCCGCTGGCCGCGCTGGCCGGCCTGCTGGCGGTGGTCGCCTGGAACATGGCCGAGCGGCACCAGTTCGCCACGCTGCTGCGCGCCTCGATCGGCGACGCCGTCGTGCTGCTGGCGACCTTCGGGCTGGTGGTGTTCCGCGACCTGACCGAGGGCATCCTGGTCGGCTTCGGCCTGGGCGCGCTGCTGTTCCTGCACCGCATGGCCCAGGCGGTCGCCGTGGAAAACCAGGCGCCGGTGCCGCTGGTGCCGGAGGACGTCGCCGACAGCGCCGACGGGGCGGCGCGCGTGCCCTACGACCCGGGACCGGCGACCGACCGCGACATCGTCGTCTATCGCATCACCGGCGCCTTTTTCTTCGGTGCCGCTGCGAGCGTCGGCGCGGCGCTGGACCGCATCGGCGAGCACCCGCGGGCCTATGTCATCGACATGGCGGCGGTGCCGATCCTCGATTCGACCGCCGCCGCCACAATCCACGGCTTCGTGCGCAAGGCCGGCCGGCGCGGCGCGCTGGTCTACATCGCCGGCGCCGGGCCGACCATCCGCCGCGCGCTGCTCACCCACGGAGTCCGCCCGCCGCAGGTCCGCTTCAAGGCGCAGCAGGCCGACGCTCTCGCCTCGGCACGGCGGCGCCTCGCACACGCCGCGGCCGCGGGGCCGGCAGCGTCCGCCGCGCCCGCCGGGGACGCCAGCCCGACCGGGTGACGGCAGTCGTGGCGCGTTGACAGGCTGCCGGCCTTTGCGCCATCCGTCGCAGCGGCGATGCGGGCGACGCCGGGAACGGACGCATGGATCTGGTCGAGGACATCCGGAAGCAACTGGCGCAGGGCGCCGACGACGCCGCGCCGCTTTACCAGCGGCTGGCCGAGGCGATCCGTACCAGCCTGGCCGCCGGTGCGGAAGCGCCCGGCGTGACCCTGCCTGGCGAGCGCCGGCTGGCCGAGGCGCTGGACGTGTCGCGGGTCACCGTGCGCAAGGCGATCGACTGCCTGGTGGCGGAGCGCAGCCTGGTCCGCCGGCACGGCGCCCGCACCGTGGCGGCGGCGCGGGTCGAGAAATCGCTGTCGCGGCTGACCAGCTTCTCGGAGGATATCCGCGCCCGCGGCTATGCCCCCGGTGCGGTCTGGATCGCGCGCTCGGTCGGCCCGGCGACGCCGGCGGAGGTGATGGCGCTGGGCCTCGGCGTCGACCAGGAGGTGTGCCGGATGGTGCGCCTGCGCACCGCGGACGGCGAGCCTGTGGCGATCGAACGCTCGACCGTGCCGCGCGCCCTGCTCGATTCGCCGCACCGGGTGAAGACCTCGCTCTATGCCGTGCTCTACGCCGACGGCGTGGCGCCGGTGCGCGCGGTCCAGCGGCTCTATGCCGACGTGATGAGCGCCGAGGACGCCCGCCATCTGGGCTGCACGCCGGGCGAAGCGCTGCTGGTGATCGAACGGCGCTGCTTCCTGGGCGACGGCCGCGTGGTCGAATACTGCCAGACCCGGTATCGCGGCGACGCCTACGACTTCGCGGTGGAGTTGACCCGGGAGGCCGACGAGCCCTTCGCCGTCTGACCGCGCATCAAGTCCAGTTAAATACCACTTGCCGAACTGGTCGCTTTGTGGCCCACTCCGATCCGGGGCTTCGAGGGGGAACAGACGCCCGATGCAGCGCGAGGCGTTCATCGACAGGATCCGCGGCCGGCTGATCGTGTCGTGCCAGCCGGTCGCCGGCGGGCCGCTGGACGGCACGCCGTTCGTGGTCGGCTTCGCCCGCGCCGCGCTGGACGGCGGCGCCGCCGGTCTGCGGATCGAAGGCGCCGCCAACGTCGCCGCCGTCCGCGCCGCCACCGACGCGCCGATCGTCGGGCTGATCAAGCGCGACCGGTCCGACAGCCCGGTGCGGATCACGGCCACGTCGGACGACGTGACCGCCCTGGCCGCCGCCGGCGCCGACGCCGTCGCCTTCGACGCCACCCGTCGGCCGCGGCCGGAGCCGGTCGCCGCCCTGTGCGCGGCCGCCCACGCCGCCGGCGCCATCGCCTTCGCCGACTGTGCCGACGCCGCCGACGGCCGCGCCGCACTCGAGGCCGGCTGCGACCTGGTCGGCACCACGCTGTCGGGCTACACCGGCGGGCCGGAGCCCGATGCGCCCGACCTCGCACTGATCGCCGCCCTGCGCGTGCTGACGCCGAACGTGATCGCGGAGGGCAACCTGCGCGCGCCCGAGGATGCCGCCGCCGCCATCCGCGCCGGCGCGCTCGCCGTCGTGGTCGGCTCCGCCATCACCCGGCCCGAGTTCGTCACCCGCTGGTTCGACGCGGCGGTCGCCGCCGCCGTCGCCGACCGGCGCGAATCGTCGGCCGCGCGGGCATGAGCGCGCCGCTGACGCTGGCCGTCGACCTCGGCGGCACCAAGACGCTGGCGGCGCTGGTCGCCGACGGTCGGATCGTCGACAGCCGGGCCGAGCGGACGGCGCGGGACGCCACCGCCGAAGACTGGATCGCCGGCATCGGCCGGCTCGCCGACGGCTGGCACGGCCGCTTCGAGCGCGCCGGCATCGCCGTCACCGGCGTGGTCGCCGGCGGTTGCTGGTCCGCGCTCAATCCCGGCGTGCTGGCCGTGCCCGACGGCTTTCCGCTGGTCGACCGGCTGCAACGGGCGCTGGCGGTGCCGGTCCGCGCGGTCAACGACGCCCAGGCGGCCGCCTGGGGCGAGTTCCGCCACGGCGCCGGCCGCGGCGTCCGTACCATCTTGTTCATGACCGTGTCGACCGGGTTCGGCGGCGGCGTGGTGATCGATGGGCGGCTGCTGGTCGGCCGCACCGGCATCGCCGGCAGCCTGGGCCAGCTCGCGGCGCGGATTCCCGGCGTCGACCGGTTGGAGGACACGCTGTCCGGCCAGTGGATCGCCGCGCAGGCCGCTTGGCTCGGCCACAGTGCCGACGCGGCCGCGGTGATCGGCGAAGCCGACCGCGGCGTGGCCTGGGCGGCCGGCATCGTCGACGCCTCCGCCGGCCGGCTCGCCGCGGTGATCGCCGACCTGCAATATCTGTTCGACCCCGACCGCATCGTGATCGGCGGCGGGGTCGGCCTGGCATCGGGCTACCTGAAGCGCCTGCGCACCAAGCTGGCGGGTGTGCGCAGCCATACGCCGGCGGCGCTGGTGCCGGCCGCGCTCGGCGCCGATGCCGGCATCGTCGGCGCCGCCGACCTCGCCGCAGGCCACGATTTCCACGCAACCGAAGAACCGGAGCTCAGCAAGGAGGAGATGGGACGATGCGCAGGATGAGGACAAGGCTGCTGGCCACCACCATGGCGGCGGCGATGGTGCCCGCGGGCTCGGCGCTGGCCGAGGTCACCGTGCTCGGCTGGCCGGGCGGACCCGAGGAGGTGGCGCTGCGCGCGGCCGCCGACGCCTACAACGCCATGGACGGCGTCGCCGACGAAGACAAGGTCGAGCTGATCTTCTTCAACCGCGACGGCTTCTGGGACAAGCTGCAGGCCGACCTCGCCGCCGGCACCACCGAATTCGACATCAACCTGACCGCGACCTACGCGGTCGGCCGCTATGCGCCCTACATGGCGCCGCTGGACCTGCCGGCCAGCGCCGTCGACGTGTTCGGCGACAGCGTACTGGCGACCATGCAGTATGACGGCGCCCAGTACGGCGTGCCGACCGACCTGTCGCTGCACTTCATGTACTACCGCGCCGACCTGATCGCCGAACTGCTGACCAATGCGGACTGGCAGGCGCGCTATGGCGAGATCAGCGCCGAGCACCTCGGCACCGCGATGACGCCGAAGGACCCGGACGAGTGGACCTGGGACGACTATGCCGCCACCGCGCTGTTCTTCACCCAGGCGATCAACGCCGACAGCCCGGTGCGTTACGGCACCGTGCTGCAGATGAAGAACCTGCTGTTCAACATGATGATCTGGCATTCGACCGCGCGGTCGCAGGGCGGCAACTGGATGGATGCGGACGGCAACATCACCGTGGATTCCGAGGCGTTCCGCAAGGGCCTGGAGCTGTACAAGATGCTCTACGACGCCGGCGCCAGCCCGCGGGATTCGCTGAGCTACGAATATGCCGAGGCCAACGCCGCCTTCGGCTCCGGCCAGGCCGCGACCATGCTGCAGTGGAACGCGGCCGCCGGCGACCTGACCGACCCGGAGAAGACGCCGGCGGTGGCCGAGGTGGTCGGCACGGTGGCGCCGCCCACCGGCTCGCAGGGCCGCTTCACCCACATCCACGGCCTCGGCCTGGGGCTGAACGCCAATGCCGAGAACATGGACGGCGCCAAGGCCTTCCTCGACTGGCTCGCCTCCGAGGAGGCCGCGCTGATCTACGCGCGGGCCGGCGGCTCGCCGGCGCTGGCCCCGGCGGTCTCCGCCAAGATCGCCGAGGAGCGGCCCGACCTGGTCGCGCTCGGCACCTATGCCGGCGCCTACGGCTTCGTCATGAACGGCGGTACCTCGGCCAACGCGCTCAGCGTCTACGAGCTGCAAGCCAAGGAGTTCACCGGTTACTGGGCCGGCGAGCAGTCGCTCGACGACGCGCTTGCCCACACCGCCGCCGGCATGGCCGAGCTGCTGAAGTGATCGCGCGGGCGGGGGCGCCGCACGGTGCCCCCGCCACTTGACTTGCGCCGGCCCGGCCGCCGCGGCGCCGAACGTGCATCCCCGGAAACGAGACCTGACGTGACGCGCCAGCCAATCCGCGCAGAGCCGGCAGCATGACCCGTCGCCGCCACCCGGAATCGCTGCCGCTGATCGCGCCGGTCACCGGCTTCCTCCTGCTGTTCCTGGCCTTCCCGCTGATCGTCGACCTGGTCTACAGCGTGTCGAACGTGACCTTCGAGACGCTGCGCACGCCGGAGGTCACCGGCCTCGGCAACTTCGCCGACGTGCTGGGTGACGGCGCCTTCTGGTCCGCCACCGGCTTCTCGTTCCGCTTCGGGCTGCTGACCGCCGCGGCGGAGACCCTGCTCGGGCTCGGCCTCGCCATCTTCCTGGCGCCGCTGTTGCAGAAGCGGCCCTGGCTGATGGCGATCCTGATGATGCCGATGATGGTGGCGCCGGCCATGGTCGGGCTGATGTACCGGCTGGTGCTGCACGAGTTCGTCGGCCCGGTGCCGCACTATCTGTGGAGCTGGTTCGGCGACAGCCCGTCCTTCCTCGACGCCCAGTCGGCGTTCTGGACGCTGGCGACGATCGAGACGCTGCAGTGGACCCCGTTCGCGCTGGTCATCCTGTACAGCGCCTACCAGTCGATCCCGCCGGCGGTGGTGGAGGCGGCGCGGATCGACGGCGCCGGCCCGCTGCGCAACTTCCTGCACATCGAGCTGCCGCTGATGCTGCCGAGCCTGGTCGCGGTCGGGTTGATCCGCTTCATCGACGGCTTCCGCGTGTTCGACAACGTCTACACCCTGACCGGCTCCGGCGCCGGCGGCTCGACCACCAGCCTGTCGATCTACATCTACCTCGCCTTCTTCCGCGAGGGCGCCATCGGCAAGGCGGTCGCCGCCTCGATGGTTCTGCTGGTCGCCGCCTTCGTCGTGCTCTACGCGGTCAACCGGCTGGTGATGCGCCGCGGAGCGGCGGCATGACCCATGCCGTGACCGCGCTGCGCTGGCTTGTGTTCGTCGTCGTCGCGCTGGCGATGAACGTGCCGGTGATCGTCACCCTGGTCACCTCGCTGAAGACGCCCGGCGAGATCTCGATGAACCCGAGCCTGTGGATCGACGCGCCGACCCTGTCGAACTACGCCCGCGTATTCGAGATCGCCGACCGTTTCGACGCTGCCGGCTTCCTGCTGAACAGCCTGGTCGCCTCCACCTTCGGCGCGGTGGCGGCGATCGTGCTGGCCCTGCCCGCGGCCTATGCGATGGCGCGGCACGGCGACGGGCGCCGGCTGCTGCTGCCGGCGATCCTGAACCTGCGCGCGGTGCCGCTGATCATCTTCGCGATCCCGATCTACATGATGTACCAGTGGCTCGGCCTGCTCGACACCCGCATCGGCCTCGGCCTGATCCTGACCATCGTCAACCTGCCGCTGGCGCTGATCATGCTGGTCAACGCCATCGACGCGGTGCCGGCCGAGCTGGACGAGGCCGCCCGCATCGACGGCGCCGGCCTGTGGACCGTGCTGACCCGGGTGACCGCGCCGATGTGCCGGGCTGCGCTGGCCGCCACCCTGATCTTCGGCTTCATCACCGCCTGGAACGAGTTCCTGTTCGGCCTGATGCTGACCACGCGCTCGGCGGTGCCGATGACCGTCGGCGCCTCGTTCTTCTTCGCCGCCAGCGGCGGCGGCGTCGACTGGGGCATCGCCGCCGCGGTGATGATCATCGGCGCCCTGCCGCCGACCCTGCTGGGCCTGCTGATGTACCGCCAGATCGGCCGCTCGCTGACCTCGGGGGCGGTGAAGGGTTAGGCGGCGCGGTAGAAGCCGATGGTCCGCGCGATGCCGTCGGCCAGCCCGGTGCGCGGCACCTCGGGATAGTCGTCGCGCAGCGTGCCGGGCGCGATGTCGGCGGCGACCGGCAGCGGCGGGCCTTCGGCGCGGATCGCGGCGCCGGGTGCGGCGCGCATGATCGCGGCGGCGACGTCGGCGGCGTCGGCCTGCTCGCCGACGACGTTGTAGACCGCGGCCCCCTGCGGCGGGCGCGCGGCGGTGGCAGCGAAGGCCTCGACCAGGTCGCCGACGAAGACATAGTCGGCCGGACCGCTGTAGGGGATGGTGTAGTCCCGGCCCTCGGCCGCCGCCCGGCAGGCCAGCGACGGGCCCGCGGTCAGCCCGAGGTCGCGGCCGGGACCGTAGACCACGAAGGCGCGGAAGCCGGCGCTGGCGATGCCATGGTCGGCCCGATAGGCGCGGGCCGAGCCCTCGCAGGCCAGCTTGAACGCACCATAGTGGGTGGTCGGCCGCGGCGTGGTGCCGTCGTCGGGCCCGAACACCGCTGCGCTGCTCATGTAGAGCACCGTGCCGATGCCGTGGGCCCGCGCCGCCTCGAACAGGTTCAGCGTGCCGATCAGGTTGACCGTGGCGCCGCGCACCGGATCGGCCTGGCAGGCCGGCGTCAGCAGCGCCGCCAGGTGGATCAGGCGGTCGCAACCCTGCGCCGCCGCCCGCACCGCGGCGGCATCGGCCACGTCGCCGACGTGCCAGTCCAGCGCATCCGCGACGGCGTCGCCGGCGACGGCGCGCACCAGCCGACGATCGTCCTTCAGGTCGAACACGCGGATCGCCGCGCCCATGCCGGCCAGCCGGCGCGCCAGCCACGCCCCGATGAACCCGCCGCCGCCGGTGATCAGCACCTTCATGTCCGTCGCCCCCATCCGTGCGCCCGCGACCCTAGCCGCTGGCGGCGACCGGCGGAAGCGCCGCCGCAGACCGGTGCCGCTCAACGCGCGGGATGACAGCCGCACCCCGGCGCACCAATATGCGCCCGCCGTGCCCGCAGCTCCGGAGACGCCTCTCATGCCCGCCGCGCCGACCCTCGACGTCATCACCATCGGCCGCTCGTCGGTCGACCTCTACGGCGAGCAGGTCGGCGGCCGGCTGGAGGACATGACCAGCTTCGCCAAATATGTCGGCGGCTCGCCGACCAACATCGCCATCGGCTCCGCCCGGCTCGGGCTGAAGCCGGGCCTGATCACCGCGGTCGGCGACGAGCACATGGGCCGCTACATCCGCGAGACCTGCGCCGCCGAGGGCGTCGACGTCACCGGCATCAAGACCGACCCGGACCGGCTGACCGCGCTGGTGATCCTCGGCATCCGCGACAAGAAGACCTTCCCGCTGATCTTCGTGCGCGAGAACTGCGCCGACGCCGCGCTGGGCGAGGACGACGTCGACGCGGCGTTCATCGCGCGCGCCGGCGCGGTGCTGGTCACCGGCACCCACTTCTCCAAGCCGAACCTGGACGCGATGAGCCGCAAGGCGATGCGCATCGCCCGCGGGCTCGGCCGCAAGGTCATCATCGACATCGACTATCGGCCGGTGCTGTGGGGCCTGACCGGGCTGGGCCTGGGCGAGGAGCGCTTCGTCGCCAGCGACAGCGTGTCGGCGCACCTGCAGTCGATCCTGCCGCTGTGCGACGTGATCGTCGGCACCGAGGAGGAGATCCACATCGCCGGCGGCTCCACCGACACCCTGGCCTGCTGCCGGGTGATCCGCGGGCTGGCGCCGGCAGCGCTGATCGTGGTCAAGCGCGGGCCGATGGGCTGCGTGGTGTTCGACGGGCCGATCCCCGACGACATCGAGTCAGGCATCAAGGGACCCGGCTTCCCGGTCGAGGTGTTCAACGTGCTCGGCGCCGGCGATGCGTTCATGAGCGGCTTCCTGCTCGGCTACCTGCGCGGCGAGCCGATCGAAACCGCCTGCAAGTACGCCAACGCCTGCGGCGCCTTCGCGGTCTCGCGCCACGGCTGCGCGCCGGCGGTGCCGAGCCGGGCAGAGCTCGACTATTTCTTCGCCCATGGCAGCGCGGAACACGCGCTCCGCCTCGACCGCAAGCTGGAGCATGTGCACTGGGCCACCAACCGCACGGTCGAGCGGCCGCAGGTGCTGGCGATGGCGTTCGACCATCGCGCCCAGATGGAGGCGATGGCCGACGCGGCCGGCGCCGATCGCGGCCGCATCGCCGAATTCAAGGCGCTGTGCCTGGACGCGGCGCAGCAGGCGGCGGACGGGCGCAGCGACTTCGGCATCCTGCTCGACGGCCGCTACGGTCAGGACGTGCTGGACCGCGCCACCGGCACCGGCTGCTGGATCGGCCGGCCGATCGAGGCGCCCGGCTCGGTCCCGGTGCGGTTCGAGGGCGGCGCCGACGTCGGCTGCACCCTGCGCGAATGGCCGGCCGAGCAGGTGGTGAAGTGCCTGATCTTCTATCACCCCGACGATCCCGCCGACCTGTGCCGGGCACAGGAAGAGCAGGCGCTGCGCCTGTTCGACGCCGCGCGGCGCACCGGCCACGAGCTGCTGCTGGAGATCATTCCGTCGAAAAGCGCGGCAGCGGTCGACGACACCACGCTGGCCCGGGCGCTCGCCCGCTTCTATGCCATCGGCATCTGGCCGGACTGGTGGAAGCTGCCCGACCCCGGCAGCGACGCCGCCTGGGCCGCCATCGCCGACACCATCGCCGCCAACGACCCCTGGTGCCGCGGCGTGCTGCTGCTCGGCCTCGACGCGCCGGCGGCCGCACTGGAGGCGAGCTTCGCCCGCGCCGCGTGCCAGCCGGTGTGCAAGGGCTTCGCCGTCGGCCGCACCATCTTCGGCGCCGCGGCCCGCGCCTGGCTCGGCGGCGAGATCGACGACGCCGGCGCCCGCCAGCGGATGGCCGACGCCTATGCCGGCCTGATCGCCGTCTGGGACCGGCTGAAGGCCGCGGCCGGCTGACGCCGGCGTTGCCGCGGCCGCCGTTCGTTCGCTAAGACCGGCGCCTGGCGCCCGCACATCCGAGAGGACCCGCAATGCCCGACCTGCTGCTGACCGACCACGCGCCCGACGCCGCCGGGCTGGTTCACCGGGTGACGCCGCAGAGCGCCGGCTGGACCTATGTCGGCTTCGACACCTACAGACTGCAGCCGGGCCAGCGGGTCGCGGCCGAGACCGGCGACATCGAGGCCTGCCTGGTCATCCTCGGCGGCAAGGCGACGATTGCCGCGGGCGGCGAGACCTATGCGGCGATCGGCGAGCGTGCCGACGTGTTCTCCGGCCGGCCGTGGTCGGTCTACGTGCCGTGGAAGACCGGCTACGGCATCGAGGCGGTGACGGCGTGCGAGGTCGCCGTCTGCACCGCGCCCGGCGGCGGCGACCACGCGCCCCGGCTGATCCGGCCGGAGGACTGCGGCACCATGACCCGCGGCAGCGGCACCAACACCCGCCATGTCTGCGACATCCTGCCGGAGACCAAGCCGGCCCATTCGCTGCTGGTGGTGGAGGTGATCACGCCGTCGGGCTGCTGGTCGTCCTATCCCAGCCACAAGCACGACACCGACAACTTCCCGGACGAGACCCGGCTGGAGGAGATCTACTTCCACAAGCTGAACCCGCCGCAGGGCTTCGCCTTCCAGCGCGTCTACACCGACGACAAGGCGCTGGACGTCACCATGTGCATCCACGACGGCGACCTGGTGATGGTGCCCTACGGCTACCACCCCTGCGGCACCGCCCACGGCTACGACCTCTACTACCTCAACGTGATGGCCGGCCCGAAGCGGATGTGGCGGGTCAACACCCGCGCCTGCCACCGCTGGCTGCTGCCGAAATAGGGCGGCGGCGGTGTGCGTCCTTCGAGACGCCGGCCCGTGGCCGGCTCCTCAGGATGAGGAGCGGGGCGGGTTGCGGCGGCGGGGTGCGTCCTTCGAGACGCCGCCCTGCGGCCGGCTCCTCAGGATGAGGAGCGGGGCGGGTTGCGGAAAGGCCGGCATGGCGGTGCCGGATTGCCCACCCGACACGGCGGAGGCGGCCGAGACCCACACCACCCCCGCCTCATCCTGAGGAGCCGCGCGCCAGCGCGGCGTCTCGAAGGACGCACGGCCGCCTTCTCCTCCCTCGCCTCGCCCTGAGAAGCCGCCGGGAACGGCGGCGTCGCGAAGGACAGCCGGGGTCAGAACACCAGGGCGGTCAGGCCGGTGGCGGTGCCGGCCTCGAGCAGGCGGTGGGCCTCGGCAGCGTGATCGAGGGGCAGGCGGCGGGCGATGTCGACCTGCACGGCGCCGCGGCGCAGCATGGCGAAATAGGCGTCGGCCAGCGCCTGCCGGCTCGCGGCGCTGTCGGCATAGTCGGCGAAGTTCGGCCGCGACACCGTCAGCGAGCGCCGGCCGAGGTCCTCCAGGTCCTGGGCGCCGACCGGGCCGGAGACGCGGCCGTACAGCACCAGGTGGCCGCGCGGGCCGAGTGCGGCGACCGAGCCGGCGAAGCTGGCGCGGCCGATGCCGTCATAGACGACGCTGGCGCCGGCGCCGTCGGTCAGCGTCCGCACCCGCGCGGCGACATCCTCGCTGCCGCGGTCGATCACCGCGTCGCACACTGCGGCCGCGACCGGGATGCGGGCGGGGTCGGAGACGGTGCCGATCACCCGGGCGCCGAGCGCGCGCGCCCACTGGGCGAGGATGCGGCCGGTGCCGCCGGCCGCGGCATGCACCAGCACCCGGTCGTCCGGGCCGACGCGGTGGACGCGGGTGAGCAGCGCCGCCGCAGTCATGCCGCGCAGCAGCGAGGCCCCGGCCAGCACGGCGTCGATGTCGTCGGGCAGCGGCACGGCGACGTCGGCCGGTAGCAACCGATGGCTGGCATAGGCGCCGGCGGGGCCGCCGGCATAGGCGACGCGGTCGCCGGCGCGGAAACGGGTCACGCCGGCGCCGACGTCGGTGACCCGCCCCGCCCCTTCCAGGCCGGGGATGCCGGGCAGCGCCAGCGTGCGCGACGAACCCTGGCGGCCATGCACGTCGATGAAATTGACCCCGGCCGCGGCCTGGGCGAGGCGGATCTCGCCCGGCCCCGGCGGCGGCACCGCCACCGTCTCCGTTGCCAGCACCTCCGGCCCGCCGTGGCTGCGCACGACGATGGCGCGGGCGTGGATGGTGCCCGCCGTCTCGGCCTCCGGCGCCCCGTCCGCCAACGGGTCCGCCACCGGGTCCGCCACCGGATCCGGCGCGGTGTCCGGCGGCGCCGGCCGGGCGGCGAGCGTGCGCGCCGGCCGGGCCAGGATGGCACGGATCGCCTCGAAGCCGGCGGCGTAGATGGCGTCGCCGACCAGCCGCACCAGCCGCTCGGCCTCGCCCGGCGGCGGGTCGAAGCGCGACTGCCAGTGCCAGAAGGTGGCGTCGCCCAGCGTCACCGGCCTGAGCGCGACGGTGGCGACATAGCCGTGCAGCGGCAGCGGCGCCTCCAGCAGGCAATAGGTGAAGCTGCGGGTGCGGTCGTCCAGCGCCAGCAGCTGCTCGCGCAACACGCCGCCGTCGGCCAGCCGGAACCGGCGCACCGCGCCGATGCGGTCGGCCGGCTCGGCCTCCTCGATCCGGCTCTCGGCCACCGCCGGGTGCCAGCGGTCGTGGCCGTTGAAGTCGCGCAGCACCGCCCACACCGCGTCGACCGGCGCGTCGATCACCGTGCTGCGCGCGACCGTCACCATCGCCGGGGTGCGGCGGCCGGCCTCATCGGCCGTCGAAGATGCGCTTCAGCGCGGCCAGGCCGGCGGCGAACACGCCCTCGCCGATCTGGCGCAGCAGCGGCGCCTCGTCCGCCGGCGCACAATCGAACTCCGCGGTCCATTCGGCGAAGGCGTGGTTGCGGTCGGTGATCGGGAACAGGCGCAGGGTGGCGACGTAGTTGCGCACCTCCATCGGGCTTTCCAGGATGGCGTAGGTGCAGGCGAAATCGTAGTCGCTGAGCCCGAGCAGCTGCTCGCGGATGCGCCCGCCGTCGCCGAGCGTGAGATTGCGGATGCAGCCGACCTGGTCGGCCGCGCGCCGCTGCTCGATGCGGCTGTCGTCGACCAGCGGGTGCCAGTCCGGCAGCGCGTTGAAGTTGCGCACCGTGGCCCAGACGGTGCCGACCGGGGCCTCGATGACGGCGGATGCATAGGCGCGTGGCATGGCGCAACAATGCGGGCCGGCGCGCGGCTGTCAACAGCCGGCAGGCGCCGCGGCGGCAACGAAGCGTAAGGCTCTGTCTGCCTACCATCGCCCGGAGACGACGCGGCGGGAGCGGGCGCGATGCGGCTGACCGACCTTTCGTTCGAGGACTGGATCGAGCATGCCTTCGGGCCGGCGGTGCGGCCGCACGGTGCTGCCTGGTTCTTCGACGCCGACTGCGCCTGGTGGGACCCGCCGCCGGCGCAGGCGATCGCCCATCTGACCCGGCTGTTCGCGGACCCGGTGCCGGCGCTGGCCTGGTTCGCCGACAGCCAGATCGCCCAGGGCCTGACCTATCTGGTCGACAGCATGGCAACCGGCGACGACGGCTGGTTCAGCGCGCCGGCGGTGCCGGTGGCCGACCGGCTGCGCTGCATCGCGGCGATCGGCACCCTGTTCGCCGCCCTGTTCGCGCCGCGCTGCGCGCCCGCCCTCGGCCATCTCAGCGAGGCCGGCGGGCCGCTGAACGACGTCTGCTACATGTGGTGGGACTGCTTCCTGCATCGCGCTGGCCGACGACCCGCAGCGCCCGGCGCTGGAGGACGCCGCGCTGGCGGTGATGCAGGCCACCCTGGCGCTGCCGTCGCCCGCCTGCCAGGAAAGCGCGCTGCACGGCCTCGGCCACTGGCACGCCGCCCGGCCGCAGGCGGTGGAGCGGATCGTCGACGCCTGGCTCGCCACGGGCGCGGCTGCGGACCCGCGGCTGGACGCCTATGCCCGCAGCGCCCGCTGCGGCTGCGTGCTGTAGGGCCCAACCGCCCGCCATCCGCCTGCCATCCGGCCGCGCATCCCGGCGACGGGCATGCACTGGCGATGATCCGCGGCGCACGGGGCTGCGTACCACCTTCGGTGACGGCCGCTGTGCCGCGCATCCACCGGTCCACGCCAACACAACGAGGGAGAGACATGTGATCGAAATCGCAGGACTTCGCACGGCCGCCATCGGCATCGCCGCCTGTGCCGCGCTCGGCCTCGCCGCCTGCAGCAGCAGGACGGCGCCGGAGGCGACCGCCTCGGCCCAGGCCACCGCATCGACCCAGGCCACCGCCGATATCGTCGACACCGCCGTCGCCGCCGGCAGCTTCAACACGCTGGTCGCCGCGGTGCAGGCCGCCGGGCTGGTCGACACCCTGAAGGGCCCCGGGCCCTACACCGTGTTCGCGCCGACCGACGCCGCCTTCGCCGCGCTGCCCCCCGGCACGGTCGACGACCTGCTGAAGCCGGAGAACCGGCGCGGCTGCAGCAGATCCTGACCTACCACGTCATTCCCGGTCGGGTGATGTCGTCCGACATCGCCGGGCAGGTGCTGCAGGTGGCCACGGTGGAGGCAGCACGGTCGACATCGACGCCACGGCGGGCGTCAAGGTCGACCAGGCCAACGTCACCGCCGCCGACATCGAGGCCAGCAACGGCGTGATCCACGTCATCGACGCGGTGATCCTGCCGTAGCGCGACCGCCGAAACCGGGGTCCCGGCCGCCCGGCGCACCCAGCGCCGCGGCGGCCAGCCCTGGCCGGACTGCGCACGGCGGCCGGTGCGCAGACAGCGTGGGCCCGGCATCGCGGCCGACGCGAGCGCAAGCCGCAAGCACGATGGCGGCCACTGCCGCTTCCGGGGCACGCGCCGCTACCGCCCCGGGGCGCTGGCCTCTTTCGGTTTCGGGCCGCGCTTGCGCGGGCTGACCACGCGGCCGAGCCGGCTCTCGATCGCGGCGAGGAAGGCGGCGTCGCCCAGCGGCCGGCCGATGCTCTCGGCCCGGCGCAGCGCCTTGTGCGCCGCCGCGTCGGTCTCGTCCGCCTCCAGCAGCCCGGCCAGTCCGGGGAAGCGCGCCTCGACCGGGCCGGTGTCGGTGACGCCGTCGGCGGCGCCGCGATGGGCGTGCAGGCTCGACCACGGCCACTCCGCCGCCCGCTCGACCAGCCGCGCGCGGACCGGGTTCAGGTAGACGTAGCGCAGCGTGGCCGCGACGTGCGGCTCGTCCAGCGCCACCGCGCCGAACCGCCCCTGCCAGAAGTGCCCTGTGCGCTGCAGCCGGGCGTGCACCGCCCCGGCATGGGCGCGGTGCACCCGCGCCAGCGCCCGGCTCAGCCCCTCGGCCGTCTCCGGCGCCAGCACCAGGTGCACATGGTTCGGCATCAGCACCCAGGCCCACACGCCGACCCCGTGGTCCCGGCACGCCTCGCCGAGCAGCCGGCGATAGAGCCGGTAGTCGTCGTCGGTGAAGAACGTCTGCTGCCGCCCGTTGCCGCGCTGGGTGACATGGTGCGGCAGGCCGGGCACGACGGTGCGGGCGAGACGGGCCATGGCCGCTATTCCGTCATGCGCGGGCTGGTCCCGCGCATCCACGCCCGTGCCGCAGCCGGACGGCGTCAGCCGGCGACATACTGTGGCACCGCCTCGGCCACGACGGCATCGCGGAAATACCGGCTGAGATCCTGCGCCATACGAAGATCCACCTTGGCGCCGTCGAGCAGCGCCGACAGCGCCGCCTCGATCCGCGCCACGTCGACCGGGCTCACCGCCCCGCCTCGCCCGCGGGCGCAGCGGAAAGCTTCAGGTCCAGCGCCTTGATCACCTTGAGGATGGTGGCGAAGCCGGGGTTGCCGGCGGTGCTGAGCGCGCGGTAGAGCGCCTCCCGCTTCACGCCCGACCGCCGCGCGATCTCCGCCATGCCGCGCGCCCGCGCGACCTGGCCCAGCGCATGGGCGACATAGGCATGGTCTCCGGTCTCCAGCGCCTCGCTGAGATAGACCGCGACCGCCTCGTCGTCGGTCAGCCACTCGGCGATGTCGAACGGCCGGGTCTTGGTCATGGTCCGTGTCATGCGCCGTCTTCCTCCAGCTGCCGCGCCAGCTTCTTCGCCCGTGCGATGTCCCGCGCCTGGCTGCCCTTGTCGCCGCCGCACAGCAGCACGACCAGGGTACGGCCACGGCGGGTGAGATAGACCCGATAGCCCGGGCCGGCGTGGATGCGCAGCTCCTCAACCCCGTCGCCGACCGCCTCGACATCGCCGAAATGCCCGAACGCCAGCCGATCGATCCGCGCCGCGACCTGAACCTGCGCCCGCCGGTCCTTCAGCCGCGCGAGCCAGCGATCGAAGACGTCGGTCGTCCGCACTTCCATCATCGGCATATGTAACCCACAGGGGACAGAATGCAAGGACGTGGCACGCGGGAATTTTGACAGGAACGGCGTGAAGGGTCACTTTAATGCACTGTCACCGTAATCCCGTAATCCACTACACCTTCCGCTGACAGCGCGAAGCCAGACCAGGGGCGCCTCATGGGGCGCCTCGCGCCTGCCTTTGCCTTTGTCTTTGCCTCCAACCCTCCAACCTGAGGCGCTTGCCCGTCCCTTACAATCAGGTCATGATGTCAGCAGGAGTGGCAGCGGAGGGCAAGATGCGCGGGATTGCCATTGGTGCTGGAAGCGCCGCATTTTCGGTGCGTTCATTGCTGCTAGTTCTGGCACTCCTAGTCTTCACTACTCGGACCTCACATGGGGCGACAATAGATGGCCACCAAGCACGGGGCGGGCGACGGAGATCAGACTTTGGGAACAGCCGAGAGCGAACGATTTGAGCGCCGGCAATGAAGTCTAGCAGCGATTGGGACGAAAGCAGTCCAGCAATTCAAAACCCACCAAAGATGGCCGAATCTACATGTTTTGGATCAATTGCCCATAGAAAGGCAGTATACCCGCCATCATTTGGAGTCCAAGAGTCGCTATCTCTCTGACGCGAAGCAGAAGAGGCGATCGATCCGGCATTCAAGTCATGGACAGCAACTCTATGTCCCATCAGATACGGTCGACCATTGTAGACTACAAACTCGGTCCTCCTGAGCCCCTCCAGAGAAAGATCTGTCATAAGTCTCATTATTTTGATAGCCAGAGCAGTTACTAGGATATCACGCTTGGGACCCAGAAAGGACCAAACAACCCTCTGCAAGAGTGAACTGACTCGGATTTCTAAGTTCGTAGCCGTGGCGAAAAATGAGCACACATCTTGACCGGAACTCAGCTTTCCGAGTTAAGCTGGCAGTCAAGTGCCCCTATCCCAATGAATCGTGGCAACGTCACCGAACGAACCTCCTTCAAATTAGACCCCGAGAGGAGTCCCCATTCACCACGACACCACTAAATCCACCAACCGATGCGCACAAGTTCACTTCATCGTTCACACGAAAAAAACGTAATCCTTAGAGGATCCATTCCACGTCGAAACGCTGGAGAGCTACTTGCCGCGATCCAACTCCAAGCCATCTACCGCCACTGGGTCACCGTGCCCTAAAGACGTCTGATTCCAACAACTACTCCACTAGGAAATACAAATGGCCTGAACTCCGCCGATGATATCGGCGCAATGTCATCCTGGACTTGAGTCGACAGTGACCAGCTGTACCGATGTAACTTGGGCCTCGGCACCGCTTGGGCAGTAAGAATAGGGCCTGGCACCTCCTTGCGGTACCATTTTCTAAATTGATTTCATCGCAACAATTCGAGCAAAACTTGTATCACTCAGGGTTTACGGTCAACCGCCGGTACAGCGGAGACCAAGATTGTATGCCGCCTGAATCAGGTCACGGTGAGCAGAAAGGGTACCCCCATCGGCCTGGCAGTCGGGACAATTTTGGAAATCCCCAATATCTTCGAGACTTCCACCAGTTAGTGCGTGGCTAAGTTGGAAGAATCCGAAAAGAATGAACCCGATCACTGCACTCATTTTCGTCCCCTGCTTGAGATTGCGTTGATGCTCCATTTAACATGCCAACCGCCCCTCACCCCCTCCTCCCGCCGATCCCGCTCCCGGTCGCTGTCCGCCTCCGCGCCTTCTCGCCTCTTCCGGAGCTGCGCCAGGTCCCGCGCGTCCTGCACCACGTCCGTCAGCCGCCCCACGCCGCCGCCTTCGATGCCGACCTCGCGCATCAGGTTGTCGATCATCGGGGCCTGGACGCGGTAGCGCAGGGCTGGTCGATCACCTCGTCGGTGACGTTCTTCTGGCCGCCGGCGCCGCCGCCGGCGAGACCGTCGACGTGGAGGATCTGATCGCGTCGATCTTTTCCATGGGCTTGACGCTCGCGACGATGCCCTCCAGCCGGTCGAGCAACTGGCCGCGCAGGCGGCCGGCGCGGGCGTCCTCGCTGAGCAGATCTCGGCCTCGTTCAGCGCGCGGGCGCCCTCGGCGTCGACGGCGTAGCGCTGCCGCGCCGCCTCGGCGCGGATCTTCGGCGTCGGCGTCGGCCGCGGCGATGCGGGCGGCCCTCGGCCTGGCCGGCGGCGGCCTCCTCGGCCCGGGCGCGGGCGGCCGCCGCATGTGCTCGATCTCGGCCTCGCGCGGCCGCGATCAGTCTACTGCCTTGCGCCGCTCGGCGATCTCGCGCTCGCGGGCGGTGAAGGCCTGCTCCTCGGCGGCGATCGCCTTGGCTCCGCGCCGCCTCGGCCGCAGCGGTGGCGGCGGAGCGTTCCTTCGACTTGTCGGCCAGCGCGATGGCGCGGTCGAGCTCGGCCAGCTCGTTGGCCTGCTGGCGCTCGATCTCCAGCGTGCGCAGGTCGCGTCGAGTACGCGGGCCTCGCGCAGGCTGGTGCAGAGCCTGGCCCGCTCGATCTCCTCCTCGGCGCCGATCTCGGCCTCCTGGAAGGCCTGGCGGCGGGAAATCTCCATCGCCTCCAGCGTCTTCTCGCGGTCGATGCGGGCGCGGTCGAGCGCGTGGTCGCGCTTGATGCCGGCGAGGTCGACGTCCATCTGCGCCGAGACCTCGGCCTGCTTGCGCTGGGACCCGGGCGGCGCGAATTCCTGCGCCTTGGCCGACAGATCTCGCGCTCGCGCTCGGCCAGCCCACCGCCCGGCGGCGGTCGATCTCCAGCTGCTCCTGCGCCTGGGCGCGGGCGATCCGCTCCTTCTCCAGCGCCAGGTCGGCGGCGATGCGGGCGCGCTCGGTCTCGCGCGCCGCCTCGATCTCGGCGGCCTCGACCGCGCGGCGCCGGGCGATCTCCTGGCGCTGGGTCTCCTCCTCGTTGACGATGCGGGTGTCGGCCAGCGTGGCGGTCGTGCGCGATGCGGGTCTTCTCCACCGCCTCGCGCGCCGTCAGCTGCGCCTGCTCGCCCTCCTGGTCGCGGATGGCGCGCTCGCGGGTCAGCTCGGCGCGCTGGATGGCGTGGCGCACCTCCACCTCGCGCTCCTGCTCCAGCCGGGCATGGCCTGCTCGCGGTCGATCGTGGGCGCGCAGCCGGGGTTGCGCGCGGATCTGCAGCATCGTCTCCCTGCTCGATGCCGTTGCGCAGTTTGCGGCGGGATCTGGATGCGCCTGGTCAGGGCGCGGTCAGGCCCTCGGCGTCGAAGGCGTTGGACGGGTCGAAGAACTCCATGCTGGTCTGGTCGATGTCGACCAGGGCGACGCCTCCAGCTCCAGCCCGTTGCGGGCCAGCTGCGCGCCGGTGGCCGCGCGCACTCCGCTCGGCATAGTCGGCGCGGTGCTCGTGCAGCTCCTCCAGAGTCATTTCCGCGGCGATGCCGCGCAGGCCGCCGACGAACTTGCCCCAGCAGCTCGCGCATGGCGTCGCGGTCCATGGTGCGCGCGCCCAGCGCGTCTGGGCGGCGGCAACCGCGTCGCGGGTCGGCGCCACCTGCACGTAGAACTCGGCGCTGACGTCGACTCCGCACGCGGTCGCGGGCATCATGCGTCGTTGCTGCCGCGGCGCACCTCGATGTGCATCACCCCCATGTTGACCGGGGTGACCTCGTGGATCACCGGATGACCAGCGCCGCCGTTGATCACCACCTTCTCGCCGAGGAAGCCGGTGCGCACGAACGACATCTCCTTGGTCGAGCGGCGGTGAGCCAGCGCAGCGCATAGACCACGATCGTCACCACGACGATCAGGATGATCAGCCACAACAGCAGCGCGCCCAGGATCTCGGAATTCATCGCGGTGTCCTTCCCCGAAGGTCTGCGCCGGCCGGGCCGGTCGTGCCTGTCGAACGCTAGCAGGTTCATGCGCGTCACTCACGCCGCGCGGGTGCCGGCAACCCCGGCGCACCACCTTCGCCCTCCTCGGGGACGGGGAGGGTCGGGAGGGGGCGGCGCCGGGATGGGTCGGCGCTCAGGCTTGCGGCAGGAGGTCTCTCGCCCATTGAGCCGGCGCGACAGCCACCAACGCGCCGGATGCCCCCTTCGGTCCTCCCCCCGTACCGGGGGAGGAAGCGTGCGGCGGCACCACCCCGGTTCCCCGCGGCACCGGACCGGCGGAGGCAGGGCGGCCGGCGCGAATGGGCGGATGCCGGCTCATGCGCGGCGGCGGGTCTGGCCGGCGATGGCGCGGAAGGCGGCGACCAGGGCGGCGGCGAAGGCGGGGTCGTTGATGGCGGCGTCGACGCGCAGCACCTGGCGGTTGCCGCCGGCCTCCACGCCGTCCTCGATCGCCGCGAACAGGGCGGCGTCGGCCGCCGGGTCGTGGAACGGCTGGCCGGGCACGTCGAGGGCGGAGACGCCGCCGGTCGGCAGCAGGAAGCGCACCGGCCCGCGCATCCGGTTCAGCCGCTCGGCGATCCAGCCGCCCATCGCCGCGTTCTCCTCGCGCGTGGTCCGCATCAGCGTGACCTGCGGGTTGTGGACGTGGAACAGGCGGCGGGCGAAACGCTCCGGCACCGTGTCGCGGGCGCCGAAATTGACCATGTCGAGCGCGCCGACCGAACCGACATAGGGCAGGCCGGTGCGGATGGCGGCGCCCATCCGGTCCGCGTCGGCGGCGAAGATGCCGCCCACCGTCATGTCGGCGATCTCGGTGGTGGTGACGTCGACGATGCCGGCCAGCGCGCCGGTGTCGGCCAGGTGCTCCATCGAGCGGCCGCCGGTGCCGGTGGCGTGGAACACCAGGCAGTCGTAGTCGGCCTTCAGCGCCTCGCAGACCGCGCGCACGCACGGCGTGGTGACGCCGAACATGGTGATGCCGAGCGCCGGCTTGGCCGCCAGCCGGCGGGCGCGGCGCTGCTCGGCGGTGGGCGCGCGGGCGATCATGCCGGCCAGCGCGTTGGCGCCGTTGCGCAGCACGTCGGCCGAGATCGCATTGATGCCCTGGATGTCGACCACCGAATAGAGCATGGCGATGTCGACCGCGCCGACATAGCGGGCGACGTCGCCCGACGCGACGGTGGAGATCATCAGCTTGGGCAGCCCGACCGGCAGCGCCTGCATGCCCGGCGTGACCAGCGCGGTGCCGCCGGAACCGCCGGCCGAGATGATGCCGCCGATGTCGCGCTGGCGGACGATCCAGCGGCGGAACGCCTCGGCCATCGCCGCCACCGCGCGGCCGCGGTCGCCGGTGAACACCGCCGAGGCGCCGCCGGGATAGGCGCTGGCCACCTCGCGCGCGCTGACGTCGGCTGCAGCCAGCCGGCCCGAGGTCGACAGGTCGACGGTACGGGTGGTCAGCCCGGCCTCGCGCAGCACGCCGCGCATGTAGTTCAGTTCGGCCGCCTTGGTATCGAAGGTGCCGACCACATAGGCGGTGCGGCCGGTCATCTCCACCGCCGACGGCGGCTGCAGCGCCGGGCCGGCCTCGGCGCCCGCCTCCGCCGCGGCCTGTCGGCGCTGCTCGCGGATCGGCGCGACCACGCCCCAGCGGTTCGGCGCCGCCGGCAGGGTGCGGATGTTGCCGCTGCGTGCCGGCGCGTCGGCCTCGGCGTCGCCGCCGCGCACCACCCGGAACACCGGCGCCTCCGGCTCCGCCGTCGCGGCGGCCTCGGCGGCGGGCGTCTCCTCCGCCGCCTCCTCGCGGCGGCCGACGCCGAGCAGGCTCTGCTGCAGCGCATGGTCGCCGGCCAGTGCGGCCGCCGGCATCACCTGGCCGATGCGGCCGTTGACCATGATCGCCACTTCCTCGGCTACCTCGCAGGCGACGCCGATGTTCTGCTCGATCAGCAGGATGGCGATGTCCTCCTGCTCGACCAGCCGGCGCAGCACGCCCTCGACCTGCTCGACGATCGCCGGGGCCAGGCCCTCGGTCGGCTCGTCGAGCACCAGGAGGCGCGGGTTGCCGAGCAGCGCGCGGGCGATCGCCAGCATCTGCTGCTCGCCGCCGGACAGCTGGGCGCCGCCGTTGCCCTTGCGCTCGGCCAGCCGCGGGAAGGTCTGGTAGATGCGCTCCACGGTCCAGGCGCTGTCGGCCGTGCGGCGGAACGCCAGCCGCAGGTGCTCGTCGACGCTCAGCGACGGCCACACCCGGCGGCCCTGCGGCACATAGGCGACGCCCAGCCGCGAGATCTGGTCGGGCCGGAGCCCGAGGATGCTGCGCCCGGCCAGGCGCACGCTGCCGCTGCTGGCCGGCAGCAGGCCCATGATGGTGTTGCACAGCGTGGTCTTGCCCATGCCGTTGCGGCCGACCACCGACAGCACCTCGTGGTCGACGGTCAGGTCGACGCCCTGCAGCGCGTGGCTCTGGCCGTAGAAGACGTGGAGGTCGCGCACCTCCAGCATCGGCGGGTCGGGCCGGCGCTCAGCCATGGGCGCCCCGCAGATAGATCTCCTGCACCCGCGCGTTCGCCTCGATCTCGGCCGGGGTGCCGGTCAGGAAGATGCGGCCGTTGTGCATCATCGTCACGCGCTCGGCCACGCGCAGGGCGACGTCGAGGTCGTGCTCGATGATGATGTAGCCGATGTGCGCGGGCAGGCTGGTCAGGATCGCGATCAGGTCGCGGCGCTCGGCCGGCGACAGGCCGGCGGCCGGCTCGTCCAGCAGCACCAGCCGCGGCGCGCCGGCCAGCGCCATGCCGATCTCCAGCTGGCGCTGCTGGCCGTGCGACAGCTCGGCGACCCGCACGTCGCGCTGGTCCTCCAGGTTGACCGCGTGCAGCAGCCGCTCGGTGTCGGCATGGGCGGCGTCGTTGGCGCCGCCGCGACGCAGGCTGTAGCGGCCGCGGGTGACGCCGCGGGTGGCGAGATACAGGTTCTCGAAGATGGTCAGCCCTTGGAACAGCTGCGAGATCTGGTAGGTGCGGCGCAGCCCGCGGCGGATGCGCTCGTGCACCGGCATGGCGGTGACGTCCTCGCCGAAGAAGCGGATGCGGCCGCTCGACGGCGGGAAGTCGCCGGAGATCAGGTTGAACAGGGTGGTCTTGCCGGCGCCGTTCGACCCGAGCACGGCGTGGCGTTCGCCGGCCCGGATCGACAGGTCGATGTCCTCGACCGCGCTCAGCGCGCCGAAACGGCGCGACAACCCGCTGGCCTCGAGCGCGAAGGCTCGCGCCTCCTGCAGCCGCTCGACGCGGGTTGCCGCCGCCATTCCGCTATGCCCTCAGCCCGCGGTCCCGCCTACGGGCACTCGGGGTTCTCGCGGCCGACCGGGCCGTAGGTGAGGAACTCGTCCTCCGGGATGCCGAGCGTCTGGTTGACCTGCGGGATCACCTTGATCACCTCGTTCAGCAGATTGCCGTCGGGGCCCTCGATCACGCGGGTCAGGAAGATGTCGGCCACCGCCTGGCGGTTGTGGTCGAGATGGACCATGCCGGTCGGCGTCTCGAATTCCAGCGCCGCCAGCGCCTCGCGGTACTTCGCGCCGCCGTCGGACAGGTCGCCGCCGACCGCGTCCAGCGCCAGCAGTGCCGCCTTGGTGTTGACGTAGTAGCCGTGGGCGAACAGCGACGGGCTCGGGAAGCCGTCCGGGAAGGCGGCGCGGTAGGCTTCGACGAAGGCGGTCCAGCGCGGGTCGTCCCAGGTGTCGGCGACCGGGCCGGCCGCCGGCGTGCCGACCACGAAGTCGCGGGTCCGGCCCTCGGTGCCGAGCACGGTCTGGTCAACGGTGATCGAGCCGCCGATCAGCGGCAGGAAGCCGCCGGCCTGCTCATACAGCGTCAGGAACTTAACCGCGTCGCCACCGCCGAGCGCGACGTAGATCGCGTCGACATCCTCCGGCAGGGCGGCGATCACCGACGAGAAGTCGCGGTTGCCGATCGGCACCCAGAACTTGGCCGGCACGTGGCCGCCGAGCTGGCAGAACGGCAGCATGAAGCCCTGCACCTGGGTGTAGGGGAAGGAATAGTCCTCGGCCAGCACCGCCACCGAGCGGTAGCCGAGCTCGTTGTAGACATATTCGCCGAGGCCGGCCATCCACTGCGCGCCGTCGGTGCCGAAGCGGAAGAAGTTGTCCGCCGGCGTGCGCAGGGTGGTGTCCTGCGCGGCCGAGGTGCCGTTCAGGAAGGTGACGTCCGGGTGCTCCTTGGCATAGTCGCGGATCGCCAGGCCCTCGGAGCCCGACAGCGGCCCGATCAGGATCTGCACGCCGTCCTGCTCGACCAGGTTGCGCGCGGCGCGTACGGCGCTGTCCGGCGAGGCGTCGGACGAGCCGGTGATCAGCTCGATCTGCCGGCCGCCGGCGGTGTAGTTGAACTCCTGCAGCGCCAGCTCGACACCGCGCATGCCGTCCTCGCCCAGCACGGTGAACGCGCCCTCCAGCGTGGCCAGCGCGCCCATCTTCAGCGGCTCCTGCGCCTGGGCGGCGAGCGGCAGCGCGATCAGCGCGGCGGCCGCCTTCAGAATGGTTCTGGTCATGACGTCGTCTTCCTCCCTTGGTTTCGTTGTCGGGGTTTCAGCGTGGCCGCCAGCGGCCGGCCAGGTTGAAGGATGGGGCCGCGAAATGCGGCCGGGCCTTCTGCCACAGCCCGACGATCCCGTTCGGCGAGACGAACACCACCAACAGGAAGGCCAAGCCGATGACCAGGTTGAACCGCTCGCGGTCGATCAGGTCGATGGCGAAGTTCTCCAGCAGCACGAACAGCAGCGCGCCGAGGAACGGGCCGACCGGATGGACCACGCCGCCGACCACGGCGATGACCAGGATGTCGATGGCGACGTCGATGCCGATCGAGCCGGGCGAGATACGGCCGTTGAACCAGACCAGCAGCACGCCGCCGCTGGCCGCGATCACGCCGGCGAACAGGTGCGCGACGATGCGGTGCCAGGTGACGTTGAAGCCGATCGCGCGCATGCGGCGCGGGTTGTCGCGGATTGCTTGCAGGGCGAGGCCGAAGGTGGAGCGCGCGGCGTAGACCACGGTGAAGTAGAACAGCCCGGCGACGCCGAGGCACAGATAGTAGAACGGCACCGCCTCGCCCCAGTCGACGCCGAACGCGACCGGCGCCTCGATGCCGGCGAAGCCGTCGAAACCGTTGAAGATCGAGTAGTTCTGCCGGGTCAGGTAGAAGAAGCTGGTGGCGATCGCCAGCGTGATCATGATGGTGTAGATGCCGGTGGTGCGTACCGAGATCGCGCCGATCAGTGCGCCGGCGAAGGCGCCGATCGCGATGGCCAGCGGCACCACGATCCACCACGGCCAGTCGAGGCCGAGCCCGGCGCTGTTGCTGCCGAACAGCGCGACGCAATAGCCGGCGACGCCGGCGACGGTCAGCTGGGCCAGGCTGACCATGCCGCCATAGCCGGCCAGCACCATCAGCGACAGCGCGACGGTGCCGAGGATCAGCGAGTAGCCGCCGATCTGGTAGGCGAAAAAGTCCGACACCACCACCGGGTAGATCAGCAGCAGCAGGCCGACGACGGCCGACGCCTCGATCTGCACCCGGGTGCGGCGGCTGCGCAGGCCCTCGGCGATCAGGCTCATGCCGCCCGCCCCATGATGCCCTGCGGCCGCACCGCCAGCACCACGATCATGATCAGGAAGGTGAAGACGACGCCGTAGGTCGGCAGGTAGGCCAGCCCGATCTGCTCGGCCAGCCCGATCAGCAGCGCGCCGATGGCGGCGCCGGCGATCGAGCCCATGCCGCCGACGATCACCACTACCAGCGAGGCGAGCAGGGTGCGGGTGTCCTCGCCGGGCGAGATCGAGAACGCCGAACCGCCGATCACGCCGGCGAAGCCGGCCAGGCCGGCGCCGAGCGCGAACACCACGACGAACACCAGCTGCTCGTTGATCCCGGTCGCGGCCAGCATGCGCCGGTCGTCGACACCGGCGCGGATCATCATGCCGATGCGGGTGCGGTTGAGGAACAGCCACAGCCCGACGCCGATGGCGACCGCGAGCACCAGCAGCATCAGCCGCACGGTCGGATAAGCCAGCAGGATCTCGGTGCCGTCGTCCTTGACCGAAGTGACGATGGGGGTCGACGTCGAGGTCATCAGCCACTCGGGCGGGTCGAACTGGTAGGTGCGTCCGCCCCAGACCCACAGCATCAGGTCGGCCAGCACGATCGAGATGCCGATGGTGACCAGGGTCTGGCGCAGCGGATCGTTCTCCATCCGCCGGAACACGCCGGCCTGCATCACCACGCCGGCCGCCGCCATAGCCAGGAAGCCGGCAGCGACGCCCAGGTACCAGGAGCCGGTGTCATCGGCGACCTCGAAGCCAATATAGCCGCCGAGCAGGTAGAGCGAGCCGTGCGCCAGGTTGACGTTGCGCATCAGGCCGAACACCAGCGTGAAGCCGCTGGCGACCAGGAAATAGAGGCCGGCCAGCGTCACCCCGTTCAGGATCGTGTTGACGAACAGCCGCTTGCCGCCGATCAGGTCGGACAGCCATTCCGGCCAGACCGCCATGAACAGCCAGATCGCGGCCAGCGCCAGGATCAGCAGCCCGATGGTGAACAGGTGGCGCGCCATCGCCCGCTCAGGCGATCAGGCGGCGGCGCTGCTCGGACATCCGCGGCTCCTTGTGGAAGCGGCCGTCCTTCATGATCGCCAGGATCCGGTTCCTGTCCTGCAGCAGCCGGATGTTGGCGACCGGATCGCCGTCGACCAGGATCATGTCGGCCAGATAGCCCTCGCGGATCATGCCGAGGTTGCCCAGGCCCATCATCTCGCCGCCGTGGCGGGTGGCGGCGATGAGCGCTTCCATCGGCGAGAAGCCGAGCAGGTCGACGAAATACTCCAGGTCCTTGGCGTTGGTGCCCTGCGGCGTCCAGGCGAAGCCGTAGTCGCCGCCGATGCACACCCGGATGCCGCGCCGGTGCATCTTCTTCATGGTGTCGATGGCGGCCTCGAGCTCGCGCTCATAGGCGATGGTCAGCGGCGTGCCGGGCTCGATGCCGAACTTGCCGGCGTGGCGCGCGGTGCCGATCAGCCAGGCGAGGCCGGGGGCGACGAAATGGTGCTCCTTCGCCGCCTCCAGCATGTCCAGCGCCTCCTCGTCGGCGAACGAGGCGTGGTAGATGTTGCGGATGCCGTGGCGGACGCACAGCTTCACCGATTCCGCTGAGCGGGCGTGCGCGGCCACCATCTTGCCGCGGCGCCGGGCCTCGACGCAGGCCATCGCGACCTCCTCGTCGGCCATCGGCGTTTCCTCGGCCAGAACGCCGGTGATGTCCTCGCCGGAGATGTTCAGCTTGAGCACGTCGACATCGTACTTGATCAGCTGGCGAACGGTCCGGCGCATCTCCTCCGGCCCGGAGACGACCATGCCGAAGCTGAGCTCGGGGAACTCCATGTGCGGCGGCGAGGTATCGCCCAGCCCGCCCAGCGTGGCGATCTCCGGCCCGGCGGCGCGATAGCGCGGGCCCGGGATCTGGCCCTTGTCGATGGCGTTGCGGATGACGACGTCGAGCCGCGGCTTGGCGGCGGCTGCGCCGACGCCGGAGGTGAAGCCGGCATCCAGCACCACCTTGGCCATGTCGGCGGCGTGCAGCACGTGCTCCTCGGGCGGCATGCGCTGGATCGCCTCCAGGGTGGAGGCGTTGTTCCACGACAGGTGCAGGTGCGCCTCGACCATGCCCGGCATCAGCGTCGCGCCCATGCCGTCGATGGTGGCGTATTGGCCCGACGGCGACGAGAAGCGGCCGCCGCCGCCGCGGGTGACCTGCTTGATGCGGTTGCCCTGGACCAGCACCTCGCCGGTGAACGGGAAATCGCCCGACCCGTCGAGGATGCGCACATTGGTGAACAACACCGCGGATTCGGCCATCGCGCGTACTCCTCCTCACATGCCCCGGCTTGCAGCCCGGCCCTCTTCCGCGGGGCCTAGGACGCCTGCGAGAGTGCCTCCCGCAAGGCCTCGCGGCAAGCCGATGGTTTCTCGATCGTCGGCCAGTGGCCGCAGCGGTCCAGCACCCGCGTGCGCGCGCCCGCGACGCGCTCGGCCAGCGCCTGCGCCATCGTCGGCGGCGCGATCGCGTCCTCGTCGCCGGTGACCAGCAGCGTCGGACAGGCGATGCGGCGGTGGTCGGCCGCCTCGGCCCGGGCCAGCGCCTCGCACGACCAGGCGAAGTCCTCGGGGCACTGGCGCATATGGGATTCGCGGATGTAGGCCACCGCCAGCGGGTTGTCGCTGCGGGTCGCCCCGGCCACGCCGGCGGCGGAGACCGCCTCGGCGATCGCCGCCATGCCGTCGCGGCGGGCGGCGGCGGCGCGGTCGGCCAGCCGCTCGCGGGCGGCATCCGGCGGTGCCAGGATCGGCCCGAACAGCACCAGCGAACGGACCAGCGCCGGGCGCAGCGCGGCCATGTGCTGGCAGACCAGGGTGCCCATGCTGTGGCCGACCAGGTGCATCGCCTCGATGCCGAGCGTGCCGGCCAGGTCGACCAGCGCCGATGCCAGCCCGGCCAGATCCGGCTGGCCGGCCGGCCGCGGCGAGCGGGCGGAGCCCGGCACGTCGGGCCGCACCACGCGCCGGCCGCCGAGGGCCTCCATCAGCGTCTGGAAGCTGTTCGACGAGCCGCCCAGCCCGTGCACCATCATCACCGCCGGCCCGTCGCCGGCGACCTCGACCCGGATGCGCCCCACCGCGACGTCGGTCATGCCGCTTCCCGCCGGACCGGGTTGACCAGTTCGCCGCCGATGCCGGCGATCTCGATGCGCACGGTGTCGCCGTCGACCAGGTATTTCGGGGGCTTGAAGCCGATGCCGACGCCGGGCGGTGTGCCGGTGGCGATGATGTCGCCCGGGACCAGGCTGGTGCCGGCGGAAATCGTCTCGATCAGCGTCGGCACGTCGAAGATCAGCAGGCCGGTGTGCGAATCCTGGCGCAGCTCGTCGTTGACCCAACAGCGCACCGCCGCCGCGCTCAGGTCGATCTCGTCGCGGGTGACGGCGAACGGGCCCATCGGGCAGAAGCTGTCCATCGACTTGCCGAGCAGCCACTGGCTGTGCCGGTGCTGGGTGTCGCGGGCGGTGACGTCGTTGACGACGGTATAGCCCCAGACGTGGTCGAGCGCGTCGGCCGCCTTGATGCCGCGGCCGCCCTTGCCGACGATCACCGCCAGCTCGGCCTCGTAGTCGATCGCGGTCGACACCGCCGGGTCGAAGCGGATCGGCGCGCCGGGCGCGATCACCGTCTCCGGCACCTTGCTGAAGATGATCGGATGGGCCGGCACCTCGCCGGCGGCGGCGCTGGAATCGAATCCGCTGCGGGCAAATTCCAGCGCATGCTCGTGGTAGTTCTTGCCGACGCAGAAGATATTGCGGCGCGGCCGCGGGATCGGTGCCTCCAGGGTCAGACGGGCGAGCGGCATCGGCGTGCCCAGGCGCGGCAGGTCGCCACCGCGCTCGACCAGTGCCAGCACGCCCGCCGCGGCCTCGGCCATCGGCAGGTCGAAAGCCGCGAAGCTGCCGGCCGCGGTGTCGACCAGGCCGACCCGGCGCTCGCCGGCTATCGAGACGGTGGCGAGCCGCACCGGTTTCCTCCATTGGTATAGTTTCTTGTGCCCATTTGCGGTCCATCTTGAGCCAAACGCAGCGCTGGCGCAACCCGGTCGTTGCGCGTCGTGTCGGCCTTTCGCACCGGCCCGGCTGCCGATCGCGTCGCAATAAGCTGTTTCCCGCCGGAATGCAGGTGCCGCCGCGCCTATCCGCCGTGGTCCAGGCCAACGCCACGGCACCGCCGGGTTGACAATTGGTTCAGAAATGGATCAAGTCTGACGCGATCACCGCGGTCGCAACGGAGCCGGGCCCGCCGATGACGCAATGGAAACAGATCGCAGCGACGCTGCGCGACGAGATCGACGGCGCAGGCGCCGGGCGCAGGCTACCGCCGGAGCGTGACCTCGCCAGCCGCTTCGGCGTCGCGCGCAACACCGTGCGCCGGGCGATCAACGCACTGGCCGAGGACGGCGTGCTGACCCGCCAGGTCGGCAGCGGCACCTATGTGCAGGCGCCGCCACCGGCGACCGCCGGCGACCTGATGGCGCGCATCGTCGGCGTCAGCCCGCGCGACCTGATGGAGGTGCGCCTGCTGCTGGAGCCGCACGCCGCCTCGCTGGCGACGATCCATGCCAACAGCGACGAGCTGCAGCAGATCGCCGAGGCCGAGGCGTCGGCCCGCGCCTCGCGGGCGATGGAGGCGTTCGAGGCCTGGGACGCCGAATTCCACCGCCGCATCTTCGCCGCCTCGCACAACGAGCTGCTGGTCCACCTGTGCGCGCTGATGGGCGAAGCGCGGACGCGCAACCGCTGGCTCGACCTGAAGCGGCGGGCCTTCTCCGAACCGCGCCGCACGTACTACTGCACCGAGCACGGCGCCATCGTCGACGCGCTGCTGCGCCGCAACGCCGAGGACGCGGAGCGGGCGATGCGCGCCCACCTGGAATCGGTGCGGGCCAGCCTGTTCGCCGACCTGGCCTGAGCGGGCCGGGCCGCCGGCCCGGTCAGAACGGCAGGCCGACGTAGTTCTCCGCCAGCGCGGTCATCGCCGCCTGCGACGACATCAGATAGCCGAGGTCCGCCAGCCGGATGCGGCCGGCGAACGCGCCCTCGCCGGGCATGTTGTGCATCATCGTGGTCATCGACCAGGAGAACCGCTCCGCCTTCCAGATGCGGTCGAGCGCGCGGTCGGAATAGCGATCGAGCAGGCCGTCGTCGCCGGTGCGATAATGCGCGATCAGGCCCTCCGACAGGTAATGCACGTCGGAAGCCGCCAGGTTGAGGCCCTTCGCCCCGGTCGGCGGTACGATATGGCCGGCGTCGCCGGCCAGGAACAGCCTTCCCCAGCGCAGCGGCTCGGCGACGAACGAGCGCAGCGGCGCCACCGACTTCTCGATCGACGGGCCGGTGACCAGGCCGTCGACCATCTCCTCCGGCAGCCGCGCCTTCAGCTCGGCCCAGAAGCGGTCGTCCGGCCAGATTGCCGCGTCGTCGTCCAGGGCGCACTGCACGTAATAGCGGCTGAGCTGCGGGTTGCGCATCGAGCACAGTGCGAAGCCGCGCTCGTGGCTGCAATAGACCACCTCGTGGAACGCAGGCGGCGTGCGCGACAGCACACCGAGCCAGGCGAACGGATAGACCATCTCGTAGGTCTTCAGCACGTCGGACGGAATCGTCGTGCGGCTGACGCCGTGGAAGCCGTCGCAGCCGGCGACGAAGTCGCAATCGAGATGATGCGGCGCGCCGTCCTTGTGCCAGCTGACCCGCGGCGCGTCGCCTTCGATGCCGTGGATGGCGACGTCCTCAGCCTCGTCGACGGTGGTGAGCCCGGCGGCGTCGCGGGCGTCGTAGAGGTCGTGGGTGATCTCTGTCTGGCCGTAGACGGTCACCGTCCTGCCGCCGGTCAGCCCGGCGAGATCGACCCGATGGCGCGCGCCGCCGAAGGCGATGTTGGTGCCGCGATGGACCAGCCCCTCGCGGTCGAGCCGGCCGCCGACGCCGGCCGACCGCAGCAGGTCGACCGTGCCCTGCTCCAGCACGCCGGCGCGGATGCGGCCGAGCACATAGTCGCGCGTGCGCCGTTCCAGCACCACGTTCTCGATGCCGGCATTGTGCAGGATCTGGCCCAGCAGCAGGCCGGACGGCCCGCCGCCGATGATTGCAACCTGGGTCCGCATCGGCCCGCCCCCGTCTTGCGTCAACCGCGCGAAGATGAGCCCGGCAGTCGGCGCTGCAAATGGAGCGGCGTGCCCAATGCTTGCACGGATCCGACATTGCGGGCTCAATGCCCGCATGATCCGGATACCCGCTTTCGCGCTCTACGGCGACCCGGACCCGGCGCCGGCGACGCCGCCCGACGTCCTGCACTGCGAATCGATCGCCGCCCGCAGCGTCGCCAATAACTGGCGCTTCCGCCCGCACCGGCATCCGCGGCTGGCGCAGTTCTTCTGGTTCCAGGACGGCGGCGGCTGGGCCGACGTCGAGGGCGCGCGCACACCGCTCGGCCCGCGCCACGCCCTGTACATTCCCAACATGGCGATCCACGGCTTCGCCTTCGAACCCGGCACCCGCGGCTGGGTGGTGACCGTGCCGCTTGAGGTGCTGCACGCGGCGCTCGGCGTGGATTCGGCGGCGCGGACGGCGTTGCGCGGCCCGGTCCACACCCGCGGCGACGCGGCGCTGCGCGGCCTGTTCGCGCAGGTGGCCGGCGAATATGACGGCGGTGCGCCGTTCCGCACCGAGACCCTGCGCGGCCTCGCCGGCCTGATCGGCCTGTGGTTCGCGCGCGGCGCCGTGCACGACGCGCGGCGGCCGCCGGCGGCGGAGCGGCCGGCCCTGCGGCTGGCGCGAATCTTCCTGGCCCTGGTCGAGACCCGCTTCACGCAGCACGAGCCGGTGGCGGCCTATGCCCGCGCGCTGGCGGTGACGCCGACCCACCTCACCCGAATCTGCCGGCAGGAGCTCGGCGCCACCGCGCAGGCGCTGATTCACCAGCGGCTGGTCGACGAGGCCAAGCGCATGCTGGCCTACACCGCGCAGCCGGTGCACCAGATCGGCTTCGATCTCGGCTTCGCCGACCCGGCCTATTTCAGCCGCTTCCTCGCCGCCCGCCTCGGCATGGCGCCGACGCGCTATCGCGCCGCCATCGCCGCCGCTCAGGGCCAGTCGGCGAATGTCGACAGCGCCACCGGGCGGGCCGACGACCGCAAGCGGGCCGCCGCCAGCCGGTAACAGCGCGGCGACCGGCCGCCGTGGGCGCGGCGGAACGCGCGCCGTCGGCAGCCGGGGCCGCGGGCACGCAATAGCATGCGGTTATAGCGGAACGCGCGATTCGCGCTGGCCGCTGCGGCGGCATTCCCGGACACTTCGGCTCGGGAGAATACCGACGGCGTGCGAAGAATTGAATAACCACAGCCACAGCCGGCAGGACCATGGACCGGCGTCGCGCCGGCCGACGGGCGACACCCGGCGGCCCTGGCACGGCGGCCATGCTTGAGGCGCGCACCATGCCCGGCGGCGCGCGGCGGATGATGGCGATCGGCCGGGGCATGACGGCGGCGCCGCAGATCCCGATGCTCGACGAACCCTCGCTCGGCCTGTCGCCGTTGCCGGCGGCCGAGCCGTTCAAGGCGCTGGCGCATGTTCGCGCGACCGGAGTGGGAGTCCTCCCGGTCGAGCAGGATGCGCGCCTGTCGCTGGCCATCGCCGACCGCGGCTACCTGCTCGAGAACGGGCAGGTGACCGGTGCGGAATCGGCGGCGGCCTTGCGCAACGACCCGAACGTCCAGCGCGCCCGACCGCGCGGCCACTGACGGCAACCGGAACGCGGGGTGGCAGGCAGGATGGCAGATGGGCGCATGACAGCCGGCGGCGCCGTGTTCGCCCGGCTGAAAGCGCTGGGCGTTCGGGTCGTGTTCGCCAATTCCGGCACCGATTTTCCGCCGATCATCGAAGGGCTGGCCGAGGCGGCGGCCGGCGACGTGGCGCTGCCGGACGCGCTGGTGATGCCGCACGAGCATGTGGCGCTGGGCATGGCCCAGGGCTGGTACCTGGCCACCGGCGAGACCCCGGCGGTGATGCTGCATACCAATGTGGGGCTGGCCAACGGCGCCATCGGCACGATCAACGCCGCCACCGACCAGGTGCCGATGATCCTGATGTCCGGCCGCACGCCGACCACCGAGCGCGGCCGGTTCGGCAGCCGGACGGTGCCGATCGGCTGGGGCCAGGAGATGCGCGACCAGACCGCGCTGGTGCGCGAGGCGTGCAAGTGGGACTACGAGCTGCGCTTCCCGGAACAGGTCGGCGAACTGCTGGATCGCGCCCACGCCATCGCCAACTCGACCCCGCGCGGGCCGGTCTATCTCAGCCTGCCGCGCGAGACGCTGTGCGAGGCGTGCCCGACAGAGGGGCTGGACGCGCTGCCGTCGATGCGCCCGGCGCAAACCGGGCCGCGCACCGCCGACATCGCCGCGGCGGCGGACATCCTGACCCGCGCCAGCCGGCCGCTGATCTTCGCGCAGCGCGGCGCCGGGTCCGCCGCCGGCTTTGCCGCGCTGCAGCGGATCGCCGACGCCTTCGTCATCCCCGTCTGCCACTACTGGGCGGTGTCGCTTGGCCTGCCCACCGACCATCCGATGTGCGTCGGCGCCGACCCCGAACCGTGGCTGTCCGAGGCCGACGCGGTGCTGGTGATCGACAGCCTGGCGCCGTGGTCGCCGCAGCTGCACGGGCCGCGGCCGGGCGTGCCGGTGATCCAGCTCGGCCCCGATCCGCTCTACGCCCGCTTCCCCGTGCGCAACTTCCGCGCCGACCTGGCCATCGCCTGCGAGACGGCCGAAGGCCTGGCGGCGCTGGCCGAGGCGATGGCGGCCGTCGCCGCGGACGGCGACGGCGCCCGCGACATGCGCCACGCCGCAATCGCCATGCGCACCCAGGAGATCCGGGCGCGCACAGCGGCCGCCGCCCGGCCGGCGCCGTCCGGCCGGATGACCAAGGCCTTCGGCGGCGCGACCCTGTCGCAGGCGATCGCCGGCCGCCGAGCGACCGTGCTGTCGGAGCTGGGCTGCCCGCTGGACAGCCTGACCCTGCGAGACCACGATTCCTGGCGGCAGGAGCCGCATTCCGGCGGGCTGGGCTGGAGCCTGCCCTGCGCCATGGGCCTCAAGCTCGGCGACCCCGACCGGCTGGTGGTCGCGACCATGGGCGACGGCTCGTACATGTTCGCCAATCCGACCGCCTGCCACCAGGCAATGGAGGCCTACGGCCTGCCGGTGCTGGCGGTGGTGCTGAACAACGGCGAGTGGGGCGCCGTCCGCCATTCGGTCGCCGGACTCTATCCCGACGGCCATGCGGTGCGCGCCAACCGCATGCCGCTGACCGCGCTGACGCCGAGCCCGGACTTCACCAAGACCGCGGAGGCGAGCCGGGCGTGGGCGCGGCGGGTGGAGCAGCCGGAGGCGCTGGCGCCGGCGCTGGACGCGGCGATCGAGGCGGTGACGGCGCAGCGCCGGCCGGCGCTGCTCGACGTGGCGATCGCCGGCTGATGGCGTTTGTTCGCGAATTGGGGGCGTCCTATGATGCCGCCCAAAAAGGCGCGGCGGCCCGCCCGGGCGGCCGCGACCGAAACCGGGTGCGGGACGGCGCGGCACGGCCACGCCGCGGACGCATCCTTCATGTGGGAGGACGACGATGATCAATCGACGGACGTTCCTGGGCACCACGGCGGCGGCCGTCGCGGCACCGGCCGTGATCCGCGGCGCATGGGCGCAGGAACCGGAATTCACGCTGAAACTGCACCACCTGCTCGGGCCGAACTCGCCGGCCCATACCCAGATGCTGACGCCCTGGGCCGAGCGCATCCAGGACGCCACCGGCGGCCGGGTCAAGATCGACATCTACCCGGCGATGTCGCTGGGGGGCGCCCCGCCGCAGCTGTTCCGCCAGGCGGTCGACGGCGTCGTCGACATCGTCTGGACGGTGAACGGCTACACGCCGGGCCTGTTCCCGCGCTCCGAGGTGTTCGAGCTGCCGACCATCTACACCAACGACATCGCGGCGACCAACCTGGCGATGGCCGACATGTTCGATGCATGGCTGGCGCCGGACTTCGCCGACGTCCATGTCTGCTTCCTGCACGTCCACGCCGGCCAGGCCATCCACATGGCCAGCAAGCCGGTGCACGAGGTCGGCGACCTCGCCGGCCTGAAGATCCGCGTGCCCGGCCCGACCGGCAATGCGGTGGTGGAGGCGATGGGCGCGACCCCGGTGACCATGCCGGTGCCGGACCTGCCGCAGGCGCTGACCACCAACGCGGTCGATGGCGCGCTGATCCCGTGGGAGATCATCCCGGCGCTGCAGCTGCAGAACGCGACCCAGTACCAGATCGAGGGGCCGGACAAGACCCGGCTCGGCACCACCACCTTCCAGGTCTCGATGAACAAGGACACCTGGGACTCGCTGCCGGCCGACATCCAGGCGGCGTTCGACGCCAACTCGGGCGAGGACTGGCTGCGCGAGGTGGCGGCGATCTGGCGCGGCACCGACGACCACGGCCTGCAGGTCGCGATCGACGCCGGCAACGAGTACATCGTGCTGACCCAGGAGGCGATGGACGGCTTCAACGCCGCCCTGGCGCCGGTGGTCGACCGCTGGGTCGAGGAGCATGGCGATATGGACGGCGCCGCGCTGGTCGACGCGGCAAGGGCGGCCATTGCCGCACGCGCCGGTTGACCGCAGGTCCGGCAGATGACCGGGGCGGTGCCGTCGCGCGCCGCCCCGGCCCGCTTGCGGCGCGGCCCGGACGATGACCGCCGGCGCCGGTTCCGCATCCGGCCGCGCGCGGCTCGGCCGCGTGCTGCGCCGCCTGATCGCCTGGTGGGCGCTGGCCGGCGGCTTCGTACTGGTCGCGCTGGTGGTGATGACCGCGGCCAGCGCGCTGTCGAACCTGGCTTTCGACCTGCCGTTCGCGCCGGACTATGAGCTGGTCAAGCACTTCACCGCGGTCGCGGTGTTCGCCTTCCTGCCCTACTGCCAGCTGACCGGCGCCAACATCTCGGTCGACATCTTCACCGAGCGGATGGGCACCCGCGGCAAGGCCGTGCTCGCCCTGCTCGGCGCTATCTTCGCGCTCGCCTTCGCCGCCGTGCTGGCCGTGCAGATGGTCGACGGCATGCTCGGCTACGTGAAGTACCAGGAGGTGACGGCGGTGCTTAAGCTGCCGCTGTGGACCGCCTATCCGCCGGCGCTGCTGTCGCTGGCGCTGCTGGTCTGCGCCGCGGTCATCTCCATCTGCGAGGCGGTCGACGCGATCCGCTCGCCGGACCACGGCGTTCCGGCCCACTCGATCGGTATGGAATAGCCGATGCAGGGTGACCTGACGCTCGGCGTCGGCGGGCTGATCGTCCTGCTGCTGCTGATCGGCATCCGCGTGCCGATCGCCCACGCCATGATCCTGGTCGGCGCGGTCGGCGCGGCGATCATGTCGGGCCCGGCGATCATCCTGAACCAGCTCAAGGACCTGGCCTACGCACAGTTCTCGATCTACGACCTGTCGGTGCTGCCGATGTTCATCCTGATGGGCAGCCTGGCGGCACGCTGCGGGCTGAGCCGCGACCTGTTCCGCGGCGCCAATGCCTGGATGGGCTGGATGCGCGGCGGCATCGCCATGGCCGCGATCATGGCCTGCGGCTGCTTCGGTGCCGTCTGCGGCTCGTCGACCGCCACCGCCTCGACCATGGGCCAGGTCGCCCTGCCCGAGCTGAAGCGATACAATTACGCCCCCTCGCTGGCGACCGGCACCATCGCCGCCGGCGGCACGCTCGGCATCCTGATCCCGCCGTCGGTGGTGCTGATCGTCTATGCGATCATCGTCGAGGCCAACATCGTCTCGCTGTTCGCCGCCGCGCTGATCCCCGGCCTGCTGGCCGTCGGCCTGTTCGTGATCACCATCGCCATCGTGGTGCGGCTGTTCCCGGCGGCCGGGCCGAAGGGCCAGCCGGTCTCCGCCCAGGAGCGCATCGCCGCCACCCTGGCCGTGATCCCGGTGCTGGTGATCTTCGCCGTGGTGATCGGCGGCATCTATGCCGGCATCTACAACCCGACCCCGGCGGCGGCCATCGGCGTGTTCCTGGTCGGCGCCTACGGCTTCGCCCGGCGCCGGCTGGCCTGGAAGGAGACGCTGGCCGCGCTGCTGGAGACGGCGAAGACAACCGGCATGATCATGCTGATCCTGCTCGGCGCCGAGCTGCTGAAGATCTTCATGGCCCGCGCCGGCGTGCCGCAGGCCGCCGCCGAGGCGCTGCAGAACAGCGGGCTCGGCGCCTACGGCACGCTGGTCATCATCATCGCCATCTTCCTGGTGCTCGGCTGCCTGCTCGACAGCCTGTCGATGATCATCCTGGCGATCCCGTTCTTCTGGCCGGTGATGGCGGGGCTCGACTTCGGGCTTACGCCCGACGAGCAGAAGCTGTGGTTCGCGGTGATCATCCTGGTGGTGGTCGAGCTGGGCCTGATCACGCCGCCGGTCGGGCTCAACGTGTTCATCATCAACTCGCTGGCGCCCGACGTGCCGATGCGCAAGACATTCCTGGGCGTCACGCCGTTCTTCATGTCCGAGATCGTGCGCATCACGCTGCTGGTGCTGATTCCCTCGATCTCGCTGGCGCTGCCGCGGCTGCTGTTCTGAGGCGATGGCGGCGGCGGCACTGAAGCTGGGCCTGATCGGCGGCAACATCGCGCTGTCGAACGCGCCGCGGCTGCATCGGCTGGCGGGCGCGCTCAGCGGGCTCTCGGTCAGCTACGACCTGCTGGTCCCGTCGGCCCTCGGGCTCGACCTCGACGCCATGCTCGACCGCTGCCGGGCCGAGCGCTATCGCGGCGTCAACGTCACCTATCCCTACAAGGAGGCGGCGGCCGCGCGGGTGGCGATTCCGGACCCGCTGGTGGCGGCGATCGGCGCGGTCAACACCGTGCTGTTCGAGCCGGACGGCCCGGTCGGCCACAACACCGACCATTCCGGCTTCGTCGGCGTGCTGCGCGATGCCTTCGGTCCGGCGGTGCCGGGCCCGGTCTGCATGGTCGGCTGCGGCGGCGTCGGGCGGGCGATCGCCTTCGCGCTGGTGCGCTGCGGCGTCGCCGACGTGCGCCTGGTCGACAGCGACCCCGCCCGCGCCGGCGGCCTGGCCGACGCGCTCGGCCGGGCCGGCTTCGGCGGCTCCGTCCGCGTCTGCGCGGCCGTCGGCGAAGCTGCCCGCGGCGCGGCCGGCCTGGTCAACTGCACCCCGGTAGGCATGGACGGCCATCCGGGCACGCCGGTGCCGCCGGCTGCCATGGCCGGCGCGGCCTGGGCGTTCGACGCGGTCTACACGCCGCGCGACACGCTGTTCCTGCAGGATGCGGCGGCGGCGGGCCTGCGCGTCATCGAGGGCTATGCGCTGTTCTTCCGCCAGGGCGTCGACGCCGGGGCACTGGTCTCCGGCCGGCCGGTCGACCCGGCGGCGCTGCGGGCGGCGCTGGCGGCTTAGCCCCCCCGCTGCTTGCGGTGCCAGCGCCAGGCGGTGTCGACGATGGTGTCCATGTCCGACAGCGCCGGCGCGAAGCCCAGCGCGGCGCGGGCGTGCGCCGGGTCGGCGACCAGTTCGGCCGGGTCGCCGGGGCGGCGCGGCTGCACCGCGACCGGTATGGCCCGCCCGGTGGCGCGCGCGGCCGCGTCGAGCACCGCGCGCACCGAGGTGCCGCGGCCGGTGCCGAGGTTGACCGCATCGGACGGGCCGCCGGCGAGCAGCCGCTCGAGCGCGCGGGCGTGGGCCTCCGCCAGGTCCCAGACGTGGACATAGTCGCGCACGCAAGTGCCGTCCGCGGTGGGGTAGTCGTCGCCGAACAGCTGGAATGCGGGGATCTCGCCGCAGGCCGCCATCAGGATGCGCGGGATCAGGTGGGTCTCGGGGTCGTGGCGCTCGCCCACTTCCAGCTCCGGCTCGCAGCCGCACGCATTGAAATAGCGCAGCGCCACCGTGCGGATGCCGTGCGCGGCCTCGAAATCGGCGCACATCCGCTCCATCACCAGCTTGGTCATGCCATAGGGGTTGATCGGCGCTTTCGCCGCGTCCTCGCGGATCGGCATCCGCTCCGGCTGGCCGTAGACGGCGCAGGTCGACGACACCACCAGGGCGCCGACGCCGGCCGCGCGCATGGCGTTCAGCAGCGACAGCGTGCCGCCGACGTTGTTGTCGTAATAGCGCCCGGGGTCGGTCACCGACTCGCCGACATAGGCGGAGGCCGCGAAGTGCACGACGCCGTCGACGCCGGCCAGGGCCGCGGTCATCCGGGCGGTGTCGCGGATGTCGGCCTCGACCAGCGGGCCGAAGCGCACCAGGTCGGCGTGGCCGGTCGACAGGTTGTCGTAGACCGTGACCGCGTGGCCGGCCGCGGCCAGCCGCTTGGCGGTCGCGCTGCCGATATAGCCGGCGCCGCCGGTCACCAGGATGTTGGCCATCGCCGCGGAGCTCCTTCGGTCCGTGCTGCCCGTTGCCGCGACTCTGGGGCGTCGCTGTCGAAGGAAAGCTTTACGCGCAGCCGAAATCGGCCGCCAGCAGCGGGCACCCGCCGGGGCGTCGCGAAAGTGCGGCGCCGCGGGGTCAGCGCGTCGCCGGACCGTTCGCGGTCGGCTGCCCGGTACGACGCTGCGGCGTGGTGGTCAGCTGGTACTGCTGCAGCTGCTGCAGGGTCGGTGCGACCCGGACCGGATTTTCGGCCTGCACCGCATGGCCGGGGTCCCACTCGCATTCGCCGAAGTCCTGGTTGCAGATGAAGCAGCCATCGGTGTGGCAGCACCAGCAGATCGCGCCTTCGCAGCCGAAATCCGAGTTCGGCGCGACATAGCAGGTGCCGAGATTGCCGCCCGGCGGCCGCGGCGTCGTCGGCTCGGCCAGCGCGGGCCCGATGAAGGCGGCCAGGATCGGCAATGCGAACAATGGGGCAAGGCGTGGCAGGCTCGGCGGCATCGGCAGACCCTCCCAACACGCCGGCGCACCGGCGCGCATGCGCCCGTCGGGCCGGCAGCGGATCCGCGCGCGGCCGCGCGGCGCGGTCTCCGCGACGGCAAAGGGATGCCGCCCGGTCGCGCAGCAGGGTCGCAGCGGATGCAGCCGCCACGTTGCCGCTTCCCTGCGGGCCGCGCAATGGCGACGACGGGCCGGTCAGGGACTCCAGCCGCGATACAGCGGATGCTCGGACCCGATCGGCAGGGTCGCGGCGGCGCCGGTGCGCGCGGCGTGATAGATCGCGGTGACCAGCTCGATCGAGCGGCGCGCGTCGGCGGCGGTCACCGCCGCGGACGGCGCACCGTCGAGGGCGCGCGCCAGTTCGGCGAACAGGCCGGCGTAGCGCTCGGGCCCGTCCGCGACCGCCGCCAGCGCCGCGTCGACCGCGGCCTGCGCAGCCGGCGCGCGGGCGGTGAAGCGCCAGCGGCCGCCGCCGGGGTGATAGGGCGAGGTGTCGCTTTCCGCCGTCAGCCGTTCGAAGCAGAAGCGCAGCCGCGACATGTCGGTGGCCGCCCCCAGCGTGACCGACGATGTCACCAGCGCGCCGCTTTCCATCTCGAAGGTCAGGGCGGCGCAGTCCTCGACCTCGATCGGATTGACCCGGGTGGCGACGAAGGCGCCGACCCGCCGCACCGGGCCCAGGGCCGCGCAGACCAGATCGTGGATGTGGATGGCGTGGCCCAGCACCGCGCCGCCCTGCTCGCCCGCCCAGGTGCCGCGCCACGGCACCGCGTAGTAGTCCGGCCCGCGGTTCCAGTGCGTCTCCAGCGCCGCGACCAGCGGCCGTCCGGCCAGCCCGGCGTCGATCAGGCGGCGCAGCCGCTGGAAGCCGGGTCCGAAGCGGTACTGGAACACCGGGGCGAGCAGGCGGCCGGCGGCCCCGGCCCGGGCGATCAGCGCGTCGGCCTCGGCCAGCGAGGTGACCAGCGGCTTCTCGCAGATCGCATGCTTGCCCGCGTCCAGCACGCGGCCGACCGCGGCGAAATGCAGGTGCGGCGGCAGGCAGATGTCGACGATGTCGATGGCCGGGTCGGCCAGCACGGCCTCGAGGTCCGCGGTCACCGCGCAGCCCGGAACCGCCGCCGCCACCTCGGCCGCCCGTGCCGTGTTCAGGTCGCAGACCGTGGCGACACGGAACAGCCCCGGCAGTTCCCGGAAGCCGGCGATGTGCTCGCGGCCGATGCCGGCGCCGACGACGGCGACGCGCCAGCGCGGCTCAGCCAAGATGGCCCACCCGCGTCGCCCCGGCCTGTGCCCGCAGCGCCAGCTCGGTCACCTTGAACGCATGGTCCTGGGTCATCGCCGTGGCGGTGCGGTCGCGCACGTCGGCGGCCAGCGCAGCGAAATAGGGCAGCGGCGCGTCGCGGCAGTCGATGTGCTCGCAGCGTGTGCCGTTGACCAGGAACAGGTGGTCGGTGCCCGGCCGGCCGGCGACGTCGACATATTTGCGCAGTTCGATATAGCCCTCGGTGCCGAGCACGGTCAGCCGGCCGTCGCCCCAGGTCGGCAGGGCGTCGGGCGTGTACCAGTCGACGCGGATATAGCCCTGGGCGGTGGCGGCGCCGCTGCCGCTGCGGAGCAGGATCTCGCCGAAGTCCTCCAGCCCCGGATCGCCGGGATTGGCGAAGTTGCCGACCGTGCTGGTGACGATCTCTGCGTCGTCGGCGCCGGCGAACACCAGAAACTGGTCGATCTGGTGGGAGGCGATGTCGCACAGGATGCCGCCGTAGCGCGCGCGCTCGAAGAACCACGGCGCCCTCAGCGCGCGGTTCAGGCGATGCGGGCCCAGGCCGACCGTCTGTACCACCCGGCCGATGGCGCCGGCGCGGACCAGCTCGATGGCGCGGGTGACAGCAGGCACCTCGAACCGCTCGGAGAAGTCGACCGACCAGATGCGGCCGGTCTCGGCGGCCGTTGTGCGCAGCGCGTCGAGCTGCTCCAGCGTGGTGCAGCCCGGCTTGTCGACCATCACGTCCTTGCCGGCGCGCATCGCCTCGATCGCCAGCGCGGCCCGGTCGGACGGAACGGCGGCGATCAGCACCAGGTCGACATCCGGGTCCTCGATCAGCGCGCGGCGCTCGGCGACGCGGGGCAGGTCGGGAAAGCGCTCGACGAAGCCGGGCAGCGGCCCGGGCTCGCCTTCGGTCCACCAGCCCTTCGCCACGGCGCCCACGTCGAGCATGCCCTGCAGCTGGCCATAGATGTGGCGGTGGTCGAGGCCGACGGCGGCGACGGTGAGCGTCATGAGGGATTCCTGCTGCGAGAGACGAAACGGCGGCCGCCGGCGGCGGTGGACATCATGCCCGCTTGCCAATCGCGTCGCGGCCGTTGGCGATCATCGCGCCGGTGGCGTCGAACACATGCACCGCGGCGGGCGGGATGGCCAGATGCAGCCGCTCGCCGCCGGTCAGCGGGCGCTGGCCGGGCTGGTGCACGGTCAGCTGCGCACCGGTGGCCGCGGTGCAGTAGAAATAGGTCTCGCCGCCCAGCTGCTCGTCCAGGTCGACATGCACGCTGATGTCGGCCCGGCCCTCGCCGGCGAAGGCGGGCAGCACCTCGAAATGTTCCGGGCGCACGCCGACCGCCACCGGGTCGCCGACCCGCGCCGGCACGGCGTAGGGCAGCTTCAGCACCGCCCCGCCGTCCAGCGCCAGCCCGGCGGAGGCGGCGCCGTCCTCGGCGACCCGCGCCGCCAGGAAGTTCATCTTCGGCGAGCCGATGAAGCCGGCGACGAACTGGTTGCGCGGCCGGTTGTACAGCTCCAGCGGGGTGCCGACCTGCTCGATCCGGCCGTCCTTCAGCACGACGATCCGGTCGGCCAGCGTCATCGCCTCGACCTGGTCGTGGGTGACGTAGATCATGGTGCCGCCCAGCTTGGCATGCAGCGCCGCCAGTTCCTTGCGCATGATCACCCGCAGCTCGGCATCCAGGTTCGACAGCGGCTCGTCGAACAGGAAGATCTTCGGGTCGCGCACGATCGCGCGGCCGATGGCGACGCGCTGGCGCTGGCCGCCGGACAGCGCCTTCGGACGCCGGTCGAGATAGTCGGTGATGCGCAGCATCTCGGCCGCCGCGCGCACCCGCTGATCGATCTCGGCGCGCGGCATGCGGGTGTTTTCCAGACCGAACGAGATGTTCTTGTAGACCGTCATGTGCGGATAGAGCGCGTAGGACTGGAACACCATCGCCAGCCCGCGGTCGGACGCCGGCACCGCGTTGACCCGCTGGCCGTCGATGACGATGTCGCCGGCGCTGGCGCCTTCCAGGCCGGCGATGATGCGCAGCAGGGTCGACTTGCCGCAGCCCGACGGGCCGACCAGCACCACGAACTCGCCGTCGTGCACGTCCAGCGACACACCGTGGATGACGCGGACCGCGCCGAACGCCTTCTCGATGTCGCTCAGGCTGAGCTCGGCCATCGCGCCCTCCCGGTACCCGTCAGCGGCTGCGCATGGCGGCGGCCTGGGCCGGCTCCGCCCGCTGCAGCCGCTGCGGCGGATGGCCGGCCAGGATCTGCGCGACGTCGTCGACCATCATCGCGCGGATGCGGGCATAGCTGTCGGCGATGCCGCCGGCGCGGTGGGCGGACAGGATGGTGTCGCCGCCGACCGCCCGCACCGGCGCGTCGGCCGGCGCCGGCTCCTGCGGGAACACGTCGATCGCCGCGCGGAAACGGCCGTCGCCGGCCATCGCGACCAGCGCGTCGAAATCGACCACTTCCGCCCGGCTGGCCAGCACCACGCAGGTGTCCGCCGGGATCGTCGCCAGCTTGGCGCGGTCGAGGAAGCCCTCGTTGTCGACCGTGACGCCGGCCAGGACGAACAGCACGCGCGAAAGCCGCAGCACGTCGTCCAGCGATGCCGGCGCCACCCCCTGGGCGGCCAGGTAGCCGTCGGACAGCCACGGGTCGTGCACGCGGATCGCCGGGCCGAACGGGCGCAGCAGCGGCACCAGCGCGCGGCCCAGGTTGCCGTAGCCGATCAGGCCGACCGGCGCGCCGTACAGGCTGAGCGCGCGGCCGTTGCCGGCGATGCCATAGGCCTCCGTTCCCGCCCGGAACGCCTTGTCGGCGCCGACGATGCCGCGGCCGAGCGCGATGGCGAGGCCGACGCACATCTCCGCCACCGCCGGCGCCATCGCCGGCGCCGCCGACAGCACGTGGATGCCGCGCGCCTGGGCGGCGGCATAGTCCACGTTCGGCTCCCAGTTGCCCTTGACGTTGACGATGGCGCGCAGATGCGGCGCACGGTCGAGCCGTTCGCGCGGCATCGCGGTCTGGCCGATCAGGATCGCCATGCGCCCGATGTGCCGCTCGATCAGCGCGTCGGGCGCGCGGTCGCCGAAATGCACCACCAGCTCGCCCAGCGCCTCCAGCGCCGCGCGGGTGTCCGGCGTCAGCACCATCGCCTCGGTGCGCGGCCACGGGTCCATGAAGATCAGCGGGCGGTCCATCCGGATCTACCTCGGCGTTGCCAGGCGCGCCACCGCGGCCATCGTCATTTCATCCCCGTGTTGGCGATGCCGGTGGTGATGAAACGCTGCAGGAAGGCGAACACCAGCGTCACCGGCAGCAGCGTCACCACGGTCATCGCCAGGATGTAGTGCCACTGCACCTGCAGCTCGCCCTGGAACGCGTTGAGCCCGACCTGCAGGGTGTAGTTCTCCGACTTGGTCAGCACGATCAGCGGCCACAGGAAGTCGTTCCAGCGCCACATCACCGAGAAGATGGCGAGCACGGCCAGCGCCGGCAGCGACAGCGGCATGACGATGCGCCAGTAGATCCGCCACTCCGAGGCCTTGTCCATGCGCGCGGATTCGATCAGCTCGCGCGGGATGGTCAGCATGTACTGGCGCAGCAGGAAAACCCCGGTCGGCGTGGCCGCGCCGGGGATGATCACCCCCCACAGGCTGTTGACCAGGCCGAGCTCGGTCACGGTCAGGTAGACCGGCACCAGGATCACCGTGATCGGGATCATCAGCGTGCCGATGACGAAGGCGAGCGCGAAGCCGCGGCCCCTGAACTCGTAGATCGACAGCCCGAAGGCGGCCATCGAGTTGATGATCAGCGTCAGGATGGTGGCGGCGACCGTGACGATCACCGAATTCTTCAGGTAGCGCCAGAAATTGAACTGGTCCAAGGGCTTGGTGTAGTTCTCCACCGCCAGCCCCATCTCGCGCACCGGGGTGAGCGTGTTGATGTTGACCTGGATCCGCTCGTCGGGAAAGGCCGGATCGACCATCTGCGCCATGATGCCGACGCGGCGAACCTGCGCCAGCTGGCGCACCGAGCCGTCCTCCATCGCCACGTCGAACAGCGGCAGCGGGTCGTCGTAGCCCGGCACCGGCGTCTCGATCTGCGACAGCGGCAGCAGCGTCGGCGGGAACTCCTGCAGCCCGGCCTGGGTCTTGAACGAGCTCAGCACCAGCCACAGCACCGGCCCGAACATCAGCACGACGCCGAAGCCGAGATAGATCCAGGCCAGCACGTCGGTCCAGTGCACACGGCCGGGGTCGCGCCGCCGGGTCAGGAACCGCGCCACCGTGCCCATGGCCTAGCGCCGCGCCTCGCGCCGCTGCGCGAAATAGAGCTGCAGCAGCGTCAACACCAGCAGCACGCCGCCCAGCACCACCGAGGCGGCCGAGGCCAGGCCGAAATTCTGCACGCTGCTGGCGAAGCCCTGGTTGTAGATGTACTGGACCAGGAACTGGGTCGAGGTGCCGGGCCCGCCGCCGGTCAGCACATAGACCTCGTCGAAGATCTGCACTGCGCGGATCAGCGCCAGCACGATCACGACGATCATGTTCGGCCACAGCAGCGGCATGGTGATCCGCCAGAAGGCGCGCGGCCGCGGCGTGCCGTCCATCTCCGCCGCCTCGTACAGGTCCTTCGGGATCGCCTGCAGCCCGGCCAGCAGGATCAGGGTGTAAAAGCCCATGTGGGCCCAGATCGACACGAAGATCGCCCAGAACATCGCCCAGTCGGGGTCGACGAAGAACAGCACCTTCTCGCCGCCCAGCCAGGTGATCACCGCGTTGAGCAGGCCTTCGCGCTGCAGGATCCATTTCCAGATCAGCGCCACCACCACCGGCGACAGCAGCACCGGATAGAAGAACACCGAGCGGAAGAAGCCGCGCGCCGGGATCGCCTTGTTCAGCACCAGGGCGGTAAGCAGCGAGAAGCCGACCAGGAAGCCGACCTGCAGCACCACGAACAGCGCGGTGTTGAACACGCCGCGCCAGAAGGTGTCGGCCCGGCAGGTGGAGACGTCGAGGAAGTCGCCGCAGGCGAAGAGATAGTCGTACTGCTCGCTGCCGACATAGGGCCGCTGCGACAGGAACAGTTCCGGCCCGCCGGTGACCGAGTAGCCGAAGTTGATGACCAGCGGCACCACCACGAAGGTGCCGAAGAACAGCAGGTTGGGCAGCAGGAACAGATAGGGCATGCCCTTGAGGCCGAGCAGCCGCTGCACCGCCGCCATCGGCGGCTCCAGCAGCCGCATCAGCAGCACATAGGGCACGGCAAACGCGGCGCCGGCCATTGCGCCCAGCGTGCGGGACTGCTGCTTGGTGCCGGTCTCGGCCATCGACTGGCGGCCCGCCGCGCAGCCCGGACGGTGCCGGGCTGCGCGTCAGGGACCGGGCGCCTACTGCTCGCGCAGGCGCTCGCCGATCTGCTGCTTCACATCCTCTTCGATCCGCTGATAGGCCTCGTCCATCGACATCTCGCCGACGATGGCCTGGCCGAGCCGGCTGATCACCGCGTTGAAGACGATGCGGTTGTAGACGAAGCCCTGCAGGTCGAAGGCGGTCGGCGCAATCACGCCGACCTGGGAGGCGAACACCTCAAGCGCGTGCTTGGCCAGCGCGTTGTCGGTCTGGAAGTCGACGCCGGCCTGCGACAGGCCGATGTGGCCGGGGACGAACAGGGTGCGGCCGTAGAACTCGTTCAGCACATCCTGCTGGGTGAGGAAGTCCATCAGCCGGCCGACCTCTGCCGGGTACTGGCTGGTCTTCAGCGCGACCAGCGCGGCGCCGCCGGGCATGCCGGTGCAGGCGGCCGGGCCGCACGGGTTCGGCACCGCCCACCAGTCGAACGCGTCGCCGATGGTGTCGGTGAACTGCCCGATCTGCCACGAGCCGGACATGTACATCACCACCTGGGCGTTGGCGAACTCCTCGTTGGCGCCGCGATAGGTCGAGCCGGAGACCGAGCCCCACAGCTCGTTCGACATGGTGCCGTCCTGGTGCCAGTCGTAGACGCGCTGCGCCATCGCCTTGAAGCCGTCGTCGACCACCGGCGCCCAGGCCTCCGGCCCGGCCGAGAAGTCGCTGCCCATGATGCCGACGCCCCAGCCCATCGAGATCGCCGGGCCGGCGAAGCGGTGGCCGGAACGGTCCATTGCCAGCGGGATCGGGATCTCCAGCGCGCTGGCGACCTGGTTGACCGCCGCGGCCCAGTCGTCCCAGGTGGCGCCGTCGCCCGGCAAGGCGACGCCGGCCTGCTCGAACAGGGTCTTGTTGACATAAGGGCCGGTGACCGTGAGCTGGGTCATGAAGCCGTTGATCGAGCTGGTGTCGCCGGGCTGGCGCAGCCACTTCAGGAACGGCCCGAAATTGGCCTCCCAATAGGCCGCGTCGGCGATATGCGGCGTCAGGTCCATGTAGTGGGCGGAGAGCCCGCCAAGGTCGGTCACCCGGGCCATGTCGGGCCCTTCGCCGGCGGCGAGCTGGACCGGCAGGCTTTCCAGGATCGCCTGGTAGGCGACGGTGTCCAGCGTCACCTTGATGTCCGGATTGGCGGCTTCGAAGCGGTCGAGCAGGTCGCGCATGACCTCGCCCTCGTTGCCGTCGTTGTACCAGGTGATCCTGAGCTCGGTCTGTGCCAGCGCCGGTGCTGCGAACCCGACGACCAGCGCGGCGGCGCCCAACAGCGCCAACTGTCTCCTAGCCATGGCCTCCTCCCTAGGTTTTCTTGCGCAATGACAGGCCGATCCGCAGGCGCTGGCCTTCGCACACGGTGTGTCGGCATGCCGCGGCAGTGTGACAGTCGCCGCTTCGCGCCGTCAATCGCACCGGCCAATTTCTTTCGAGCGCCGCACCGCACCGGCCCGCGACCGGGGCAACGTGCGGACGGGTCCGGCGCGGTCAGCCTGCGACCGGGGCTTCCGCCGCGGCGAGGCAGCCGAGGAAATGGCGCCAGTCCCACGGGGTCAGGTCGTGGCCGCCCGGACGCAGGTGCCAGGCGACCGCGCCGGCCGCGACCGCGCTGCCGGGTGCGGCGACCGCATCCCAGGTCGGCAGCGCGGCCGCGTCGCCCCAGGCCGGCAGCGCCGCCCGCAGCCCTTCGTACTCGCCGCGCGGGTCGGCCCACCAGTCGAGCGAAGCGGAGGCGAGATTGACGCGGCGCGGGGCGATCGCGGCCAGCAGCGCGTGCTGGTCGACGGGCGGGACGCCGCCGTCGCGGACGGTCGCGGCCAGCCGCGGCGCCACCCAGTGCGGGAACTGGGCGGCGAGGTGCCGCGGCGTCTCGCCGAAACCGCGGCAGGACAGCGCCGGGCCAAGGCAGCCGGCATTGTTGGCGAACGCAGCGGCGATGCGTTCGTCGGTGGCGGCGGCCCACAGCGCCGCCTTGCCGAGGCGGGAATGGCCCGCCACCGCGATTCGGCCGGGATCGACCTCCGCGAGCCGCCCGGCGACGTCGACCAGGCGGCGGAACGCCCACGCCCACAGCGACAGCGCGCCCGGCTGCCCCTCGCCAGCCGCCGGCGCCATCAGCGGCCAGGCGCCGCGCTGCTGCCAGCGGCGGGGGCAGTCCGGCGTCCAGGAACCGTAGCAGCTGAGCAGCAGGCCGCAGCCGGCACCCAGGATCGGCGGCAGCGGCCAGCGCGCCGCGTGAATGCCGCGCACCTGCGGCGCCAGGCGGCGGTCGACCAGCCCGCGCTCCGGCGGCGATTCGACCGCGGCGTCGGGATCGAGCGGGAAGCTGTCGCCGAACAGCACGCCGGCCGGGCCGATGAAGCCGAGGCCGACGACCAGCGGCACCGGCCCGAGCGCGTCCGGCGGCAGCCACAGTGCCGCGTCCACCACGTGCACGCGCGGACCGCAGCGCAGCGTGAGCCGCAAGCGGTCGTAGCCCTCGTCCGCGACCCGGGTGCGGGCAATCTCCACGGCATCGGGCGGCGGGGGGATCGCGCCGTAGACATGTTCGGCAAAGATCGCACGCCAGTCCCGCTGCCGCAGGGCCAGCGTCGCCGCGGTGCCGTCGAGCCCGAGGTCGTGCGGCGTGTAGGCCGGCACCTTTGCCTCGTCGTCGTTGGCCGGCGGCAGATCCGAAATCGTCATGGCCGATCCCCCTGCTGCGACGGCAGGACAAGGTCAGTGCCGTCGGACAGCCGCGCACGGCCGGCAAGCGTCCAGGTCGCCGGGTCGAGCGTGCGGCCCTCCGCGCCGACCGTGCCGTCCGCGGCCATGACCACCGGGCCGTAGACGGGATCGTCGACCCGGATGGCGCCGTCGCCGCCGTCGCGAAGGTCCAGCCCGGCCATGCGGCGGTCGAACGCCTCCAGCGACCCCTCCGTCGCCAGGTCGGACAGGCGCACCAGCCAGTCGCCGCGCCGTCCCTCCTGCCGCGCCTCGATGCCGGCGGTCGGCCCGCGGTCGATCCGGCGCAGCGGCCGGCCCGCCTGCAGCAGGGCCAGCCCGTCGCCGGCGCGCAGCAGCAGGCGGCGGCCGCGGTCGACCACCGCGTCATAGGCGGCTTCTGCGACATGGGCGTGGGTGAAGTCCGGCGTCTCGGGATGGCCGTCGAAGCGCAGCACGCCGAGCGCGCGATACTGGTGGACGCGCGGCAGCGTGGCGTTGCCCGCCCAGTAGGACGGCCGCCCGAACCCGCCGACCAGGCGCTCGCCGGGATGGTTGATCCAGATCTGGGCGTCCGGATGGTCGCCGATGCGAGCCTGCAGCACCGTTTCCTGATAGCCCCAGCCGCCGGGCCGGTAGGCGGCGACGCTGCCCATCGCCCAGTGGCGTGCCTTGCAGTGGTACAGCGCGGCCAGCCGGTGCTCGCCCTGGGCGTGGGTCCATTCGAGTTCGCGCGGGTCGTCCCAAAGCGCGATCCGCGCCAGCGCCGCGGGCAGGACGAGGCCGTGGTCGCGCAGCGCCAGCGCCAGCAGCGGCAGCGCGCGGTGCTGGGCGCCGAGACGGCCGCGGCCCCACAGCAGCCGGGCGAGGCCGGAAAGCTCGTCGCTGCGCGGTCCGCGCAGGCTGTGCTCGTAGCTGCGGCCCTGCGAGGCGACGGTCAGGCCTTGGTAGCTCGCCAGCGCCGTCCACTCGACCAGCCGCAGGATCGCGCGGCCGGCGCGAGCACGGATCTCGGGGTCAGGCGCCAGCGCGAACAGCGCCGCCAGGCCCAACAGGTCGATCGGGATGTATGGCGCTGCGTTCCACTCAGCCATGCCGCACGCCTCGAAATTGTCGAACCAGCCGACGAGGCGCGCGCGGCCGACCGCTTGTTGGTCCCGTCCACAGCGGCCGGAGCGGGCGAAGGTCGCATCGGCGAGCAGGCCGCCGGCGAGATAGGCGCAAGCGTGGAACAGCAGCGCGTGGTTCTCGCTGAAAAACCACATCACGTCGTTGCCGGGCTCGTCGAGCCAGTAGCGGAAGCCGAGGACCGCGCGGTCGATTTGTTCCCTGACCCGCGCACCGATGGCGTCGCCGTGGCGGATGCGCGCCCACAGCAGCGGCACCAGCAGGAAATCGGCGCAGTCCCAGCAGTCGTCGATCGGCGGCAGGGTCGCGGCGAGGATGGCGTCGGCATGCGGCCCGGCGCGGCCGCAGGCGAGCTGCGCCAGCGCGGTCTCCGGCCCCGGTTCCGCCGCGGCGCCGGCATGCGCCAGCACCTCGTCGATCCGTGCGGCGAGGCCGGCCGCCGCCGGCCGGCCGGCGTGGGCGACCTCGACGCCGAGCCGCCGCGACAGCGCGAACGGGCCGTCGGCCAGCGTCACCGTGTAGTCGCGGAAATCCGCCGGCAACGACGCGGCCGCGCCGACAGGCAGCCGCGCGGTCCCGGCCGGGACGGTGGCGGCCCCCGCCGCACCTTCGCTATGCAGGAAGCGGGGCTCGACCGTCACCGTCATGTCGACCGCATGCCGCAGCGGCCGCGCGATGCTGAGCGCCACCGGTTCCGCGTCGAACGCGGCGCGCTCGAACCGCAGCCCGGCCATGGCCTCGAGCAGGCCGGCCGCGCGCGCCTGGTCCACCGGCAGCGGCACCACCACCCGGAAGTCGCCGCCGTCGCAAACCGCGAGCTGGAACCACCAGCGGGTGTCGCGCTCGCACAGGTCGGCGAACCAGACCTCGATCGCGTGGTCGCCGGCCGCGAGGTCCACCGTGGCGTCGACCCCCGCGTCGAGGTTGCGGGTGCAGGGTGCCAGCCAGGCGGCCTCCGCGCCGTCGACCCACAGCATCGCCGCGCCGCAGGTGGCCAGCCTTAGCCGCAGGCTTGCCGGTTCGGCAAGGCGCAGCCCGCTGCACGCCCGCGCCTCCACCGCTGTGGGCCGGTGCCAGAAGCCGGACAGGTCGACCCGGTCGGCGCCGGGGTGCAGCCACCAGCCGGCCGCGCCCGCCGCCTGCACGAAGCCGGGCACCCGGTCGGGCCGGCGGTCGCGGAAGCGCGCGGCATAGGCGCGGCGGCATGGATATTCGTGCGGCACATAGTTGCGGTGGCCGGTCAGGAAGAAGCCCGCGTCCATGATGCCGGCCATGGCCTCGTCGGCCACGTCGAACCGGGCCGCGGCGACCGGCGAGAGCGCCACAGGTCGACGATGCCGCCGGCGGCGAGCGGACTGACCAGTTCGGCGGCGGCGGATGCGGGCGGCATGGCTCCGGCTCGATCGATGCGGATGCAACGCGTCTGTTTGCACCCGGCCGCGGCGCCGCCGCAAGGCGCCGCTGAAGCGCCGCTGGCGGTGCCCGGCCCGGCACGCTAAAAACCGGCCATGCGCGACGATCTCAATCTCACCGAAGACCGGCCGACCTTCGCCACCCACCTGGAATGCGCGATGACCGGCGAACGCTACGAGGCCGACCGGCTGCACGGCCTGTCCCGCGCCGGCAAGCCGCTGCTGGTCCGCTACGACCTCGACGGCGTCAGGGCGGCGCTGAGCAAGCAGGCGCTGGCGGCGCGGCCGGCCGACCTGTGGCGCTGGCGCGAACTGCTGCCGGTGCGCCGCACCGCCAGCATCGTCTCGCTCGGCGAGGCGGTGACGCCGCTGGTGCCGATGCCGGCGCTGGCCCGCGACCTCGGCGTGCGCGGCGAGATCCTGGTCAAGGACGAGGGCCGGCTGCCGACCGGGTCGTTCAAGGCACGCGGCCTGGTGATGGCGGTGTCGATGGCGCGCGAGCTGGGCGTCGGCCACATGGCGATGCCGACCAACGGCAACGCCGGCGCGGCGCTGTCGGCCTATTGCAGCCGGGCCGGCATCAGGGCGACGATCTTCTGCCCGGCCGATACGCCGGAGACCAACATCTCCGAGATGGCCCTGCAGGGCGCCGACGTCTATCGGGTCAACGGCCTGATCGACGACTGCGGCAAGATCGTCGGCGCCGGCAAGGAGGCGGTGGGCTGGTTCGACGCCTCGACGCTCAAGGAGCCCTACCGGATCGAGGGCAAGAAGACGATGGGGCTGGAGCTGGCCGAGCAGCTCGGCTGGCAGGTGCCGGACGCGATCTACTATCCGACCGGCGGCGGCACCGGGCTGATCGGCATGTGGAAGGCGTTCGACGAGCTGGAGCGGATCGGCTTCATCGGGCCGCAGCGGCCGAAGATGGTGGCGGTGCAGGCCACCGGCTGCGCGCCGATGGTCAGGGCGTGGCAGGCCGGGGACGAGCACGCGCCGCGCTGGGAAGACGCGCACACGGTCGCCATGGGCATCCGGGTGCCGCAGGCGGTGGGCGACTTCCTGATCCTGCGCGCGGTCCGCCAGTCCGGCGGTTTCGCCATCGCCGTCGATGACGACGCGATCCTGGCGGCGCGGGCCGAGATGGCCGAGCGCGAGGGCTTCCTGCTGTGCCCGGAAGGCGCTGCGACCTACGCCGCCTACAAGGCCGCGCTGGCCGACGGCCGGGCCAGGGCGGACGAGCGGGTGGTGCTGTTCAACTGCGCCAGCGGGCTGAAGTACCCGATGCCGGCCGCCGGCAAGCCGCTCGACCGCCACCGGCCGGTCGACTATGCGCAATTTCGCTGAGAGGCGCCGTAACCCGGATGGAGCGCTGCGGACTCCGGGAACGATCGGTGCGGCCTTGGCCATCTCGACCCGGATTGCGCAGCGCTCCATCCGGGCCAGGCAACGGCGATGAGTAGCGACCCGTTCCTGCCGGCGATTCCGGACTGGGGCGCGATGCCGGCGCCGGCGCTCGGCGACGGCCGGATCGACGACGACGGCGCTCTGACGGTCGCGACCGCGTTCGGCCCGATGACCGTTCGCGGCTTCGCGCCGGGGATCGTCCGCCTGACCATCGAGGCGGCAGCACCGCTGCCCGACTACGCCATCCTGGTCGCCGAGGCCGAGCCGGGAGCAAGCCGCATTGCCGCCGGCGCCGACGGCTGGACGGTGGCGGCGGGCGACGCCGCGCTGACGGTCGCGCGCGACAGCGGCCGGCTGGCTCTGGCCCGCGACGGCGCGCCGGTGCTGGCCAGCGCCGACGACGGCCACTTCGCGCGGCGCTATCGCCTGCCGGCGCTGAGCCGCACCGACGACGGCTGGGTGCTGGCCTTCGCGCTGGCCAGCGACACCGCGGTCTACGGCCTTGGCGAGAAATGGGGGCCGCTGAACCGGCGCGGCCAGCTCGTGGTCAGCCGCAACGAGGACGCGCTCGGCGTCAATGCCGAGAAATCCTACAAGAACACGCCCTTCGCCTGGAGCCCGGACGGCTGGGGCCTGTTCGTCCATACCCCGGCCGACGTGGTGCACGGCGTCGGCTATGCGCCCTGGTCGCACCGGTCCTACGTGCTGCAGGTGCGCGAGCCGCGGCTCGACCTGTTCCTGATCGCCGGCCGCGACGGCGCCGCAATCCTGGCACGCTATACCGCGCTGACCGGCCGCATGCAGCCGCTGCCGGAGTGGAGCTTCGGCATCTGGGTCAGCCGGGCCTATTACCGCACGCCGGCGGAGATGCTGGAGGTCGCCCGCGGCCTTCGCGCGGCTCAGGTGCCGGCCGACGTGATCAACCTCGACGGCCGCGCCTGGCAGGACACGCCGACCCGCTTCGCCTTCGAATGGGACCCGGCGCGCTTCGACGACCCGGCGGCGGTGTGCGCCGCGGTGCACGACCTCGGCTTCCGGCTGTGCCTGTGGGAATACCCGCTGGTCTCGACCGCCAATGCGCTGTTCGACGAGCTGGCCGGCAACGGCTGGCTGCTGGTCGACGCCGACGGCCGCACCGCCGAATACGCCTTCTCGTCCGAGCCGTTCGGCAAGGTGCTGACCCAGCTGCCGGTCTCCGGCCTGGTCGACTTCACCCACCCGGACGCCTTTGCCGACTGGCGCGACCGCCACGCGGCCCTGTTCGCCGCCGGCGCCGACGTGATCAAGTCCGACTTCGGCGAGCAGGTCGAGGACCGGATGCGGGCGGCGAACGGCGACGACGGCCGCCGCCTGCACAACGTCTATGCCCTGCTCTACAACCGCTGCGTCCACGAGGCGACGGTGGCGGCGCGCGGGACCGACGACGCGATGGTGTTCGGCCGGGCCGGCTGGGCCGGCAGCCAGCGCTATCCGATCCAGTGGGGCGGCGACCCGCAGGCCGACTGGGAGGGGCTGGCCGCGTCGATCCGCGGCGGGCTGAGCTGGGGCATGAGCGGCGGCGCCTGCTATGCCACCGACATCGGCGGCTTCTACGGCGGCGACCCGGAGCCGGCCCTGCAGGTGCGCTGGACCCAGGCGGCGGTGTTCGCCAGCCACATGCGCTTCCACGGCATCGGCCCGCGCGAGCCGCACCTGATTCCCGGCGAGGCCGGCGACATCGTGCGCGCCTTCTGCCGCCTGCGCTACCGGCTGATCCCCTATCTGCGCGGCGCGGTCGAGGACGCCCGCCGCACCGGGCTGCCGGTGATGCGGGCGATGGCGCTGGCCTTCCCCGACCAGCCGCTGGCCTGGCCGTTCGACCTGCAGTTCCTGTGCGGCCCCGACCTGCTGGTGATGCCGGTCACGTCGCCGGACGGCCGGATGCGGGGCTACCTGCCGCAGGGCCGCTGGCGCGATTTCCGGACCGGCGCGGCGGTCGACGGCGGCCGGCTGCATGAGGCGACCGTGCCGCTCGATACCCTGCCCGTGTTCGTCCGCGACGGCGCGGTGCTGGCGCTGGGGCCGGAGGTGCAGCACACCGGCGCCCTCGCCGGCCGGCCACGTGTCGACGAGGTGCGCCTCTACGGCCAACCGCGGTTCCAGCCCTGCGCGGCCGGAACCGACCTCCGCCTCGAGGACGGCCGACCGGTCGGCGCGGACGGCGGCCGCGTCGTCGCGTTCGGCGCCTGAGCGGGCGGCGTCTGAGCCGCCGGCTCAGGCCAGCCGGATGCCGCGGATCAGCACTGCGGCGACGGCGAAGCTGAGCGCGATGCCGGCGATGCAGGCGGCCCAGCCGAGACCGTCGAACACCTGGCCCAGCACCAGGCTGCCGACCATGCCGCCGAGGTAGTAGCTGGCGATGTACATGCCGCTGGCGGCGCCGGCGTCGCGCATCGCGGCGCGGCCGACCAGCCCGGTCGCGGTCGCCTGGGCGAAGAAGGTGCCGACGCCGACCAGCACCAGCCCGGCCAGCACCGGCACCAGGCTGGGCAGCAGCAGCAGCGGCAGGCCGACCGCAGCCACGGCGAACGACGCCCACAGCGTCGGCCGGGCGCCGAGGCGGCCGGCGACGCGGGCGGCCACCGGCGTTGTGAGGATCGACGGGATGAACACCAGGTAGACCAGCCCGAGCAGCATCGGGCTCAGCCCGATCGGCGCGCGCGCCAGCACGAAGTTGACATAGGTGAAGGTGCCGATGAACGCGAACAGCACGATGAAGCCCAGCGCCAGCACCCGGGCCAGCACCGGGTTGCGCAGATGGTCGAGCCAGACCCGGATCGGCGAGGCGCCGGACATCCGGCCGGCCGCCATCGGGGTGCAGCGGCTGAGCCCGAAGAACACCAGCGCGGCCCCGGCCAGGTTGAGCCCGGCGAAGACGAAGAAGTTGGCGGCCAGACCGAAATGGTCGGCCGCGGCGGCGGAGAGCAGCCGCCCGAATAGGTTGCTGGCGACGTTGCCGGTGATCGCCGCGGCCAGCGCGCCGGCTGCCTCGCGCGGGGTCGAGCGCTCGGCCAGATAGGCCATGGTCAGCGCGAAGGCCGAGGCCATGAACACGCCCTGCACGATGCGCAGGCCGGCGAATACGGTCAGGTCCGGCGCCACCGACAGCAGCGTGGTCGGGATCGACAGCAGGGCGAGGCTGATCCAGATGCCGCGCCGCCGGTTGATCCGCCGCCCGACGAACGCGATCAGCAATCCGGCCAGCGCCATGCCGATGGTGCAGGCGTTGACCGCGAAGCCCATCGCCGCCGGGCTGACGCGGTAGTGGTCGACCAGCGACGGCAGGATCGCCTGGGTGGCGAACAGGTCGACGAAAGTCAGGAAGGCGGTCAGGCCGATAACGACGGTACGCAGCAGGCGCGCAGTGGCGCCGCCGCGACCGGCCTCGGCATGCATCGCCATGGCGTCGCCGGTGTGGGACATGGTCGCGTCCGCTCCTTCGGGCAAAGGGGCCGGGCGTCGGGCCCGCTCCGCCCCGCCGCCGTTGCCGGGGCCAGGGCGGCACTGCGGGCCGCGGCGCCCGGTCGGGCTCACATCATCGAGGCGTCGTCGGGGCTCGGCACGATGTCGGACGACAGCAGCCTCGCCGGCACCGAGCCGGTGTTCTGCCACCAGTGGGCGACGCCGACCGTCTCCTCGGCGATCTCGCCGGCCCGGTGCACGATCGGCACGATGCAGGTGCTGGAGAACTCGCTCATCTCGCCCTCCAGCATGTAGATCAGGGCCGGCCGCATCGCGTGGCTGTGGAACGGCACCACGCCGCCGGGCTGCACCACCAGCATACGGGTGCGCAGCAGGTGGCCGGGGATTTCCGGGATCTGCGCGGACACGTCGATCTGGCCGATCACCTCGTCGGTCACGCCGACCGGCGCGTTCGGCCCGCTGCTGATCAGGTTCTCGCCCGCCTGGCCGGCCGGGCAGCTGCCGGCAATGGCGGTGCCGGCGGAGACGGCAAGCGCGACGGCCGCAACAGCGACGGCCAGGCCGCGGCGATATCCGGTGCGTGCGTCGGAGTTCGGGGTCATGGATCGGTCTTCCCTTGCTGGGTGCGACGGCCACCGCGGCCCTCGCCTGCAGCAAAGATCGGCAATCCGCGGCCCGGACTGAAATGCCGGCTCGGCTGGATTTCCATAGCCGCCGGTTATGCCGCCCGCCCCGCGGCCAAAAAAAACGGGCCGTCGCAGGGACGGCCCGGAGGCAGGTGACAGGAGACGACAGGGGATGGCGGGTCGGAGTCAGAGATAGCGGTCCTGGATCGAGATGGTCGACTTGCGGCCGAGGTCGCCCCAGTGCGAGGCCAGCCAGGCCTCCGCCTGCTCGCGCCCGATGTCGCGCAGGTGGGTCAGGAACTCCCAATCGGCGTTGAGCTTCGAGGCGACACTGAGTCCGCTCATGAAATCGCGAGCCTCGATGCTGTGCACCAGCACCCGGCGCATGTCGCCGTCGGACACCTTGCCCTCGTCGATCAGCCGGGTGACGAAGGCGATCGCCCGCATCTCGCGGATCAGCGAGGAGTTGAACGAGATCTCGTTGATGCGGTTGAGGATCGCTGCCGCGGTGGTCGGCACGTCGTCGCGCTCGATCGGGTTGATGTGGACCAGCACCACGTCGGGCGACTGGCAGTTGTAGATCAGCGGATAGATCGCCGGGTTGCCCATGTAGCCGCCGTCCCAATAGGCCTCGCCGTCGATCTCGACCGCGCGGAACAGGAACGGCAGGCAGGCCGAGGCCATCACCGCGTCGGCGGTGACCTCCTGGTCCTTGAACACCCGGATCTTGCCGCTGCGCACGTTGGTGGCGCTGAGGAACAGCTTGATCGGCGACTTGGCGCGGACCACGGCGAAGTCGACCGACTGGTCGAGCACGTCGCGCAGCGGGTTCAGGTTCATCGGGTTGAACTGATAGGGCGAGAGCAGCCGGGTCATCATGTCGAACAGAATGAAGGCCGGCGAGGTGTCCATGGCGTGGTTGTGGGTCAGCCGGTCGATCCAGGTCGGCTGCAGCGGGCTCATGATCCCGGCGTGGGCGACCCGCCGCCAGAACGCGGCCAACGCGCGCTGGGCGCCCTCGCGTCCGCCCTCGGCCAGGCCGTAGGCGAGGACGGCGGCGTTCATCGCGCCGGCGCTGGTCGCGCTGACGCCCTCGAACGCCACCCGCTCCTCGTCCAGCAGGCGATCGAGCACGCCCCAGGCGAAGGCGCCGTGGGCGCCGCCGCCCTGCAGGGCGAGGTTGACGGTGCGCGTGCCGGCGTCGGCGGCATCGGCCGGCGCCGGGCCGGCCTTGGCGTCGCGGCCGCTCGCGCGGCGCGGAGCGAAGCCGGCGGCGGCGGCATCGGCGGCGACCCGGCCGGCAATGCCGGCCCGCGCCATCGTCGGCATGGGGCTGCTGTGGTCGTGCATGGCCTGGCTCCTCCCTGGCTTTGGGGTTCAGTGGGCGGTCCAGCCGCCGTCGACCGGCAGGGCGACGCCGGTGATCGACCGGGCATCCTCGCTGCACAGGAACACGGTCAAACCGCCCAGCTCCTCGACCGTGACGAAGGCCTTGCGGGCCTGCTGGGCCAGCAGGACGGTGCGGATGACCTCGTCGCGCGAGATGGCATGGGCCTTGGCCTGGTCGGCGATCTGCTTCTCGACCAGCGGCGTCCAGACATAGCCCGGGCAGATCGCGTTGCAGGTGATCCCGCTCTCCGCCGCCTCCAGCGCGGTCACCTTGGTCAGGCCGACGATGCCGTGCTTGGCGGTGACATAGGCCGACTTGAACGGCGAGCCGACCAGGCCGTGGGCGGAGGCGACGTTGACGATGCGGCCCCAGCCCTGCGCGGCCATGTGCGGCAGCGCGGCGCGGATGGCGTGGAACGCAGCCGACATGTTGATGGCGACGATCGCGTCCCACTTCTCCGGCGGGAAGTCGGCGATCGGGGCGACGAACTGGATGCCGGCGTTGTTGACCAGGATGTCGATGCGCCCGAGCCGCGCGACCGTGCGGCCGACCATGGCGGCCACCGCCGCCGGGTCGGCCATGTTGGCGTCGTCATAGGCGACGGCGACGCCATGGTCGGCGGCGAGGCCGGCTGCGATCGCGTCGATCTCGCCGCGCTCGCCGAGGCCGTTGAGCACCACGTCGGCACCGGCCGCGGCCAACGCCCGGGCGATGCCCAGCCCGATGCCGCTGGTCGAGCCGGTGACGACGGCGACCCGGCCGGCCAGCGGCCGCGCAGCGGTGTGGCCGGCGGCGGGAGAGACGGCGAGGCTGTCGGGCATGGCGCGGTTTCCTTTGTGCTGTACCGCGGCGTCGATGGCGACGCACTGCGGCGCGTGCTAGCGTTCGGCTGCCCCTACGCGGCGAGGTCGTGCCATCGGGGGATGGACAAAGGATGGTGCGGGGCCGCCCGCGGCGGAAATGCCGAGAGGGTCGGACGTCGATAGCCTGGGGCTATTGCGAGGGCAGGGATGGAGATCCAGCAGGTCCGCTATTTCGTCGCCCTGTGCGACACGTTGAACTTCACGCGCGCCGCTGAGAACTGCAACGTGTCGCAGCCTTCGCTGACCCGGGCGATCAAGCTGCTGGAGGACGAACTGGGCGGGGCGCTGTTCCTGCGCGAGCGGCGCAACACGCGGCTGACCGAACTGGGCCGGATGATGCAGCCCTATCTGCAGCAGGTGATGGCCGGCATCGAGACCGCGAAGAACGAGGCGCGGTCGCTGCGCCAGGTGCAGCGCCGCTCGCTGAAGCTGGGGCTGATGTGCACCATCGGGCCGATGCGGCTGCTGCCGCTGATCGGCGGCTTCCGCGCCCGCAACCCCGACGTCGACCTGACGCTGCGCGACGGCAAGGGCCAGGCGCTGGCCCAGGCGCTGCTCGACGGCGAGCTGGAGGTGGCGATCCTCGCTCTGCCCGACGCGCTCGACGAACGGCTGCACGGCCTGCCGCTGTTCGAGGAGCAGTTCATGATCACCTTCGCGCCGGGCCACCGCTTCGAGAAGCAGAATGCGGTCAAGGCGGCCGACCTCAACGGCGAGCCCTATATCAGCCGTTCCAACTGCGAGTTCGGCGAGCACATCAGCCGCTGTCTCGAGCAGCAGGGCGTCGCGGTCGACATCCGCTATCGCAGCGAGCGCGACGACTGGGTTGCGGCGATGATCCTGGCCGGGCTCGGCATCGGCTCGACGCCGGAGGGCGCGATCCCGACCAACGGCATCCTGGCCCGGCCGCTGATCGAGCCCGAGTTCGTGCGCACGATCCAGGTGGTCACGGTCCGCGGCCGGCCGCATTCGCCCGCAGTGGGCGCACTGGTGCGCAGCGCCATGGCCTGGCGCGCCAACGGCTGCCCGACCGGCGCGATCCCGCTGGCCGCGGCCGGTTGAGGGTCAGGCGCCGGTCCCGCCCGGCGCGACGATGCGGGCCTGGCCCAGCACCAGGCTGTAGCCGAAGAGGTCGGTGTCGAGATAGACGTCCATCTGCACGCCCGCCAGCAGCGCCTCGACGTTCTGGAAGATGACGCAGTCCGGAATCATGTTCGGGTCCGCATCCGCACGCAGGCAGTCGACCGCGAACGAGACCGGGTCGCCCGCATCGACCGATCCGGTGGCGTCGCGCAGCGTCTCCACCACGACGGCATCGATGCTGCAGGTGCCGATCGCCGCGTCGGCCGGCTCGACCGCCACGATCTCGACGACCAGGTGCAGGGGCGCGCTGGCTCGCGCCTGCTCATAGACCTCGGGCGGCATCATCGCCTGGGCGGCGCCGGCCCCGAGGCCGACGATCAGGCCCGCCGCAATGCCCGCATTCCGCATCTCCGTCCCCTCCAACCGCCGCGCCGTTCGCGACCGTGTCCGCATACTGCAGCGGCAGGTGGGCAGCGATCGTGGCGCCGGTTCGGCGACGGCGCGGCAAGGTGGTGGATTCAAGCCGCCGGCCGCGTTCCTTCGAGCGCCGCCTCTGCCGCCTCCGTTTCCGTCTCGCCGGTGATCAGCCGTGCGCCGCGCTGGAAGGTGACGTAGTTCCAGGCCCAGTTCAAGCTGACCACGAAGCGGTTGCGCCAGCCGATCAGGAAATAGACGTGGGCCAGCGCCCACAGCATCCAGGCCGGGAAGCCGGACAGGCGGACCCGTCCGAAATCCGCCACCGCCGCCTTGCGGCCGATGGTGGCCATGCTGCCGGCGTGGCGGTAGCGGAACGGGCCCGCCGCCGCCGCGCCGCCGAGCCGGGCGGCGACGGTACGGGCGACGTATCGGCCCATCTGCTTGGCCGCCGGCGCGATGCCGGGAACAGGCCGCCCGTCGGCGCCGGCCACCGCCGCGGTATCGCCGATGACGAAGATCTCCGGCGCGCCCGGCACCGTCAGGTCCGGCGCCACGCGGACGCGGCCGGCGCGGTCGCAGTCGGCACCCAGCCAGCGAGCCGCCGGCGAGGCCATGACACCGGCCGCCCAGACGACGGTACGGGCGACGATGCGGGTGCCGGCCACCACCACGCCGTCGGCGTCGCAGGCCTCGACCGGGGCGCCGAAACACAGATCGACGCCCAGCGCGCGCAGCGCGTCCTCTGCCCGCTGCGACAGCGCCTCGGGAAAGGTCGCCAGCAGCCGCTGGCCGGCCTCGACCAGCAGCACGCGGCTTGCGCCGGGGTCGATGCTGCGGAAATCCGCCGCCAGCGCCTTGCGCGCCAGTTCGGCGATCGCGCCGGCCATCTCCACCCCGGTCGGCCCGCCGCCGACCACGACGAAGGTCAGCAACCTGGCGCGCTCGGCCGGATCGGTCGCGGTTTCGGCCCGCTCGAAGGCGGTCAACACGCGCTGGCGGATCAGGGTGGCGTCGTCGATCTTCTTCAGGCCAGGCGCCGCCGCCTCCCATTCCGGGTGGCCGAAATAGGCGTGGCGGGCGCCGGTGGCGAGCACGAGGATGTCGTAAGGCACGCGGCGGCGGCCATCGACCACCACCGCCCGTGCCGTGCGGTCGACCGCGGTGACGCGGCCGAGCTCGACCGAGACGTTGCGCTGGTCGCGCAGGATGGCGCGGATCGGCCAGGCAATATCGGCCGGCGACAGCGCGGCGGTCGCGACCTGGTAGAGCAGCGGCTGGAACAGGTGGTAGTTTCGGCGGTCGATCAACGTGATCTCGGCTGCGGCGCGACGCAGCCCCTGCACCGCGGCCAGCCCGCCGAAGCCGGCGCCGACCACGACGATGCGCGGCCGCGCGGACCGGGACATGGCGGCTTGCGGCATCGGCGGATCCTCCGGCATCGGCCGCTGCACGGGTCTGCGCGGCGGCATGGCATGGAGGCAATCTGATGCCGGCCGGCGCCGCTGCCCAATGCCGGCTGGCTATCGCGCCGATAGGCCCGCGGCATGCCTTGGGCCCGCGGGCGGTCTAGCCCTTCGGCTGTGCGTCGCGCCAGGCGCGGTATTCGTCCTGCGCCTCGTCGGCCAGCGGGTAATAGCGGCGCAGGTCGCCGCCCTGCGACAGCCTGAGCCGGGAGAATTCCTCCCACTCGGCATGCGCGCTGCCGCGCTCGATCAGCTGCGGCGCCAACGCCACCGGCACCACCACCGCACCGTCGTCGTCGGCGACCACGATGTCGCCGGGCATCACCAGCACGTTGCCGCACGCGACCGGCACGTTGACCGCGAATGGGATGATGCCGGTCTGGGCGTGGTAGTTCGGCGTGGCGCCGCGCACCCAGATGCCGAGGTCCAGCTTCTTCGCCTCCGCCGAATCGCGGATGCAGCCGTCGACCACCACGCCGGCGCCGCCGCGCCCGGCGAAGAAAGTCAGCATCATCTCGCCGAAGATGCCGCTGGTCATGTCGCCGCGCGCGTCGACCACGATCATGTCGCCGGCCTGGGCCGGGAACATCACGTGGCGGTGCAGCTGCAGCTCCGGGTTGTCGTATTCGGCGCCGGCGAAAAGGTCTTCGCGCTTGGGCATGAACTGCAGCGTCAGCGCCGGGCCGGCCACCGCCTTGCCGGGGCGGAGCGAGGCCGGGCCCTGCATGTGCGGGTTGCGGATGCCGAGCCGGTTCAGCTCGCTGCTGGCGGTGGCGCTGCCGATCCGGGCCAGGGCCTCGCACAGGGCCCGGTCGGGGCGGGCGATGTCTGCAATCTCAGTCTGCACGATGACCCTCGTTCTGTGCGGCCGGCGGGCTCAATCGTCCCAGGCCGGCGATTTCTCCGGATTGATGCGGCGGTCGCCGCGGTCGAGCCCGCGGATGGTGTCGATCTCGTCAGGCGAAAGCCGGACCGCGGTCGCGGCGAAATTGGCGCGCAGATGTGCGGCATTGGCCGAGGCCGGGATCACGGCGTGGCCCTCCGCCATCAGGAAGGCCAGCGCCACCGCCGCCGGCGCGACCCCGTGGCGGGCGGCGATCGGCGCCAGCGCCGGCTCGCGCTCCGCCTGGCCCTTCACCAGCGGCTGGTAGGCGGTGAGCGTGAGCCCGTGCGCCCGCGCGTGATCGCGCAGGCGCGGGGCCTGGTGGTAGATGTGGATCTCGACCTGGTCGGTGGCGATCGCGTCGGGGCCGAGCAGCGCGCGGGTCCGCTCCAGGTCGGCGATCGGGAAGTTGGAGACGCCGATCAGCCGGGCGTGGCCGCGCTGGCGGGCGTCGGCCAGCGCCTCGATGTAGTGGGCGAACGGCACCGCGTCGTTCTTCGATGGCCAGTGGATCAGCAGCAGGTCGACCGGGCCGATGCCCAGCGTCTCCAGGCTGCGCTCGACGCTGGGCATGAAATCGGCGCGGGCCAGGTTGGTGTCGGCCACCTTGGTGGTGACGAAGAAGGCGTCGCGCGGCAGGCCCGACCGGCGGATCGCCTCGCCCACCGGCCCCTCGCTGCCATAGCTCTGGGCGGTGTCGATATGGCGGTAGCCGATCGCGATCGCCGTCTCCAGCGCCGCGACCCCAGTGTCGCCGGTGCGGCCGAAGGTGCCGAGGCCGAGCTGGGGAATGGGGGATGCATAGGCCATGGCGTGTTCCTCAGCCCTTGGTCGCGCCAGCGGTCAGCCCGCCGATGAACAGGCGCTGCATCGCCAGGAACAGGAGTGCGATCGGCAGGGTCATCACCAGCGAGGCCGCCATCACCGCGCCCCAGTCGGTGTTGAACTCGGTGGAGAATTCGGCCAGCCCGATCGGCAGTGTCTTCACCGAGCTGTCGGTGGCGAAGCACAGCGCGAAGATGAACTCGTTCCAGGTGGTGACGAAGGCATAGACCACGACCGCGACCACGCCCGGGATCGACAGCGGCAGGGTGATGCGGAACAGCACGCCCATGCGGCTGGCGCCGTCGATGATCGCGGCTTCCTCCAGCTCGGCCGGGATCGCCTTGAAATAGCTGGTCAGCATCCACACCGACAGCGGCAGGGTGATGATCATGTAGACCAGGATCAGTCCCCAGTAGGTGTTGACCAGGCCCAGCACGCGCAGCGTGATGAACAGCGGCACGATGATCGCCGCGGTGGGCAGCAGCTGGCCGATCAGCACGCAGGCCTGCAGCAGCGGCTTGCCCTTGAAATTGAAGCGGGCGAAGCCATAGGACGCGAACACGGCGAGGATCAGCGCGAGCCCGGTGGAGCCGACCGAGATCACCACGCTGTTGAGGAAATAGCGCGGCACGTTGGATTCGAAGAGGACCTTCTCGTAGTTCTCCCAGGTCGGCATGTCCGGCCACCAGATCGGCGGCACGGTGTAGAGCTCGCGCAGCGTCTTGATCGACGACAGGCTCATCCACCAGAACGGGAACAGGCAGACCAGCAGCAGCAGGATCGCGCCGACCACGATCACCGGCGTCGGCAGGCCGGGCCGCTTCAGCCGCTGCGCACGGGTGTTCACCGCAGCTCCCCGGTGCCGGACGCCAGCGTCTTGATGTAGAAGAACACGATCACGATCACCACGGCGAAGAAGATCAGCGACAGCGCCGCGGCCTGGTTGAACTGCACGCTCTCGAACGCCAGCCGGAAGATCTGGATCGGGGTGATCAGCGTCTTGTTCGCCGGCCCGCCCTTGGTGATCGCGTATATGATGGTGATCGAGTTCAGCGCCCAGATCACCAGCAGCAGCGACACCGCGACGATCACCGGCCGCACCGACGGCAGCATGACGTGGCGCACTTCGTCCCAGAAGTTGGCGCCGTCGATCCGGGCCGCCTCGTAGAGCACGCTGGGGATCGACTGCAGCCCGGCCAGCACCATGATCGCGACGAACGGGAACAGCTTCCAGACGTTGATCGCGATCAGCACCGGCATCACCGTGTCGCCGGTGGTCAGCCAGCCGACCGGCTGGTCGATCACGCCGGGTCCGGTCAGCATGTAGTTGATGATTCCGAACTCGGTGTGGAACATCCAGGCGAAGGTGGTGGCGGCGACGATGCCGGGGATCACCCACGGGATCACCGCGATCGTCCGCACCACCGCGCGGCCGGCGAACTTCTCGTTCAGCAGGATCGCGGTCGCCGTGCCCAGCACCACCTGCAGCACGATCGAGCCGCCGACCCAGTACAGCGTGTTCCAGAACGCCTGCGGCGTGGCGCGCGCGTCCAGCACGGTGGCGAAGTTCTTCACGCCGACGAATTCGCCCTGGTTGTCGGTGACGCTGAGCAGGCCGGTGTAGGCGATCGGATAGGCGATCAGCATTGCCAGCACCAGCAGCGCCGGCAGCACGAACAGCAGCCCGGTCGATTGCCGCATTGCGGAGGGTCCGGCGCGCGGCCCCGGCGGCGCGCGCCGCCGGGGCCGGTGGCCCTACTGGTCCAGCAGCGCCTGGATCTCTTCCGCCGCGCCGTCCATCGCGGTCTGCGGGTCCTCGTCGCCGAGCAGGATGCGCTGGATGCCGTCGAAATAGGCCTGCACGATCTGCACCCAGTTCTTGTGCGCCGGCACCGGCCGCCCGTAGGGCAGCATCTGCTTGAACACGCCCAGGATCGGGTCGTCGAAGCGCGGCATGCTCATCGCCGAGACGCGTGCCGGGAAGGTGTCGGTCAGCGTGCCCATGTTCTCGGACTCGGCCAGCCACTGCACCAGCACCTTGGCGTCGTCCGGGTTCGGCGCGTCGGTCGGGATGATGAAGCTCCAGCCGCCCAGGATGGCCGCGGTGTCCTTGCCCTCCGGGTGCGGGATCATCATCACGCCGATGTCGATGTTCGGGTTCTCGTTGCGGATCGAATTGATGTCGAACTGGCCCGACTGGTACATCGACACCGCGTCGGCGATGAACAGGCGCCGGTTGGCGGTGCCGTCGTTCTCCAGCGTCGAGGCCGGCGACAGGCCCTTGGCGAAGAAGTCGGTGTAGAAGGTCACCGCCTCCACCGCCGCCGGCTCGTTCACGGTCGCCCGGGTGCCGTCGTCGGAGATGATCGAGCCGCCGTTCATCCAGATGAACGGCATCGAGCGGAACAGGGTGTTGCCGACCTCGCCGCCGCCGGTGATGGCGAAACCCGACTTGCCGTCGTGGGTCAGCGCGCTCGCCGCCGCCACCAGCTCGTCCCAGGTCTGCGGCGGATTGTCGGGGTCGAGCCCGGCCGCCGCGAAGTCGCCGCGGTTGTAGATCACCGCATGGGTCTCGATCCGGTAGGGGATCGCCCACAGCTTGCCGTCCCAGGTGACGTAGTTGAGCGCGGCCGGGACATAGTCGTCGCGGTCCTGCACCACGTCATCCATGCCGATGACCAGCCCGTTCTGGGCATAGCCGTTCACCCAGCCGTGCTGCACGTCGATGATGTCCGGCGGCGAGCCGGACTGCAGCGCCGTGAGCACCCGCTGCGGCAGCCCGTCGCTGGTGGTGATCTCCATGTTGACCGTGATGTCCGGGTGCGCCGCCTGGAACTGGGCGACGAGGTCGGTCGCCCGCGCCTCGTTCCAGTTCGGCACCCACCACGTCACCTCGCCGGCCTGCGCCATGCCGGCCGACAGCGCCAACGCCGAGGCGGTGACGGCCAGCCAACCGAGTCTCTTCGAGCCCATCATCGTTTCCTCCGTTTTGCGACGTCGCCGCCGCTTCGTGGCCCGGCCGGCCGGCCGGGCGTGCCATCACCGCGCCGCCGCGGCGATATCCGGTTGCGTCGGCGCGGTGCGCCGCCCGCGCTGCGCGGCAGCGACCAGCGCCTTCATGTAGCCGACGGTGTAGGCGTGGCCGGCGTGCCAGGGGGCCGGGCAGTCCATCTCCGGCACATGATCGGGCACCAGCACCCCGTCGTAGTTCTCCTCCGCCAGGATGCGCACGATCTCGGCCATGTCGGTGTCGCCGTCGTCGACGAACGCCTCGACATCGTGCGGCACCCGTCCGCGCACGTTGCGGAAGTGGATGTAGGCGATGGCGCCGGCACGGGCGAAGCGGCGGGTGGTGGCGTAGATGTCGCCCGCGCGCATCTCCGACAGCGTGCCGACGCAGAACTCCAGCGCGTTGGCGCGGCTCGGCGCCAGCGCCAGCAGCCGGTCGTATTTCTCGTGTGCGTCGACCAGCCGGGCGGTGCCGCGCAGCATCGCCACCGGCGGATCGTCTGGATGGGCTGCCAGCCGCACCCCGGCCGCCTCGGCCACGGGCACCAGTTCCCGCAGGAACCAGCCGAGCCGCGCCCACAGGGTCTCGGCGTCGACCGCGATCGGCGCGGCACCGGGTTGCGCCGGGCGATAGCGCATGTTGAACACCATGCCGTCGGGGATCGGGCTGTCGACGTCGACCTCGTCCTGGACGAAGGCCACAGTTGTCGCGCCGCCGCGCGCGACCGGCCGCCGCTGCCAGCCCCAGACGCCGGCCAGCGAGAAGTAGTAGCCGATGACCGGAATGCCGACCTGCCCGGCATCGCGGACCAGCTGCTTGAGCCCCTCCATCTGTTCGTGCTTGCGCGGGCCGTCGAGCAGGATGTCGGACCACAGGTGCGGTGCGATGTTTTCCATCGCCGCCACCTTCAGCCCGTGCGCCGCCAGCATCGATACCACGCCGGCCAGCCGGTCGCCGGTCCAGGCCTCGGCGCCGATGCAGCTGCCGTTGACCGGGCCCACCGCCCGTCCGGCCAGATAGTCGGCATTGTCGGCATCGCGGCCGTAGTCGGTGAGATGGATGACGACGTCCTCGACGCCGAGCTGGCGCGCGAACCTTGCGCCGGCCTCGTTCAAGTTCCTGCCGGAAAGCGTGAGCCCGACTCTCACCCGCCATGCACCCGGACGCGCCGGGCTCCTCCCGATCAGTTCATATATGAACAGTTGTTGTTCTGGTGTTAACTATGCCTGCGTTGCGGAAGGGCTGTCAACGACCGCGCGCGCCGACGCGGCCGCCGCGGCGATGCGGCGGCGGCGGTCGAACGGCGCGAGCGGGAACGGCAAAAGCCGCGCGGATGCGGCCCGCCGGGTCAGTCGAGCGGCACCACGTCGACCGCCTGTTCGGTCTCGTGCGCCCCGGATGTCTTGACCACGCCGACGATCGGGCTGACGTCGCTGTAGTCGCGGCCATGGCCGATGACGATGTGGCCGTCGCCCGCCGGCACCGCGTTGGTCGGGTCGAACTCCAGCCAGCCGGCCTCGTTGCCGCACCAGACCCGGACCCAGGCGTGCATGGCGTCCGCGCCGATCAGCCGCTCCTGCCCCGCCGGCGGGTCGGTGCGCAGGAAACCGCTGACATAGGCGGCCGGAATGCCGAGCCCGCGCAGGGCGGCGATCATGACGTGGGAGAAGTCCTGGCAGACGCCGCGGCGCAGGTCGAACGCCTCGCGCACCGGCGTGTCGACCAGGGTCGCCTCGGCATCGTAGGCGAAGTCCTGGTGAATGCGCCGGCACAGCGCGTCGGCAATGCCCATCGCGGACGACGCGCCGTCGATCGCCTGCCGGGCGTAGGCGGTGATGTCGGCGTCGATCGGCACGCGCGGCGTGGCGTGGCGGAAGTGCTGCGGCGATTCGGGCGCCAGCGACGCGATGCCGGCGAGTTCGCGCTGCAGACCGTCGAGGCCGGGCGAGACGTCGAGCATCACCGCGTCCCGCTCCACCCGGATGCGCGCGATCAGGTCGATCCGCAGCAGGTCGTGCGGACGGGCATAGGCGATGGCGGCCGCCATGTTGCCGAAGAAATCGGCGTGGTCGACCCGTTCGGTCGGCGCCGGGTCGAACGACAGCGAGGCGGCGACCACGGTCTGCACGCCGGACCGGGTCGGCGGCATCACCCGCACCAGATGGCGGCCGCCAGAGACGGCGGCCTCGTAGCGATAGGCGATGCGCAGCCGGACGTCGTAGTTCACGTCAGGTAGGTCCGGCCGAGCGAGGACGCCAACGCGGCCAGGTCGCCGGCCAGTCCGTGCAGCCGCTCGGTGGTCAGCGCGTCGGCGTCGGCGGTGCGCAGGTCGGTGTCGAGCCGCAGCACGTCGCGCACGGTCGCCGGCAGCCGCGCCCCGGTCTCGGCGTGCGGCAGCTGCTCGATCTGCTCGCGCATGCGCGCGACCTGGAATGCGATCGAGCGCGGGTTCAACGCGTCGAGCACCAGCAGGTCGAGCACCGAGCGCGACCCGGTACGCACGCTGTAGCGGCGGCGGTGCGTGATCTGGCTGTCGCCGATCTCGATGGCCAGGTCGGCCGCGCCCTCGGGCGCATCGGCCCGGGTCAGCCACGCCAGCGTCCAGGCCAGTTGCATCGCACGCTCCAGCCGGCGGCCGATCTCCAGGAACCGCCATCCGGTGAACCGGTACATGTTCTCGTAGACCAGCCCGGCGAAGCCGGCCAGCTTGCGCAGCAGCACGGTCATTGCACCGGTGGCGTCGTCGCCCGGCTCGACCCTGTCCGAGAAGCGCGCGACCGTCTTCTTCAGGTCGTTGAGCGCCAGCCATCCGTCGGCGGAAAAGCGGTCGCGGATCTGCGAGGCGCTGTAGACCGCACTGTCGATGTCGCGGGCCAGCCCGGCCGGGATCGCCGGCTCGACCTCGATCTGCAGCCCGCCGAGATAGGCCCGCACGTCGGCGAGCAGCGGCAGCTCCGGCGTGCCGCTCTCCGCCAGCCGCGCATGATAGGCGCGCAGGATGCGCAGCAGCGATTCCGCCCGCTCGATGTATCGGCCAAGCCAGAACAGGCTGTCGGCGGCGCGCGCCGGCAGCACGCCGCCCATGACGCGGCTGTAGGCGCTTTCGTCCTGCGGGATCAGCGAGATCTGGGCGATCGGGCCCTTGGCCATCACCCACACGTCGGCCGCCTGGCCGCCCTGCTGCATCGCGATCGCCTTGGTGTCGAGGGTGAAGCCGACGCGGGCGAGCCCGCCGGGCATCACGGTCCAGCCGTCGGCAGTGCGGGCGGCGAACACGCGCAGGCTGACCGGCCGCGGCTCCAGCCTGCCGTCAACATAGACCGGTGTGGTCGACAGCGTCACCGCCTCCTGCCCGACCAGGCTGCCTCCGTCGCGCTCAAGCCGGGCCCGCACCGCGGCGCGCGCGGCCTCGTCCAGGCTGGCGCCGAGCGCCGTCTCGCCGTCGTCCTCGAAGGTCAGCCGGGTCGACAGCGCCGGCCCGATCACCATCTCGTCGAAATGCGCCGCCACATGGTCGCGCGCCGCCGCGTCGCCGCACCACCAGGTCGCGATGTTGGGCAGCGTCAGGCCCTGGCCGAGCGCCTCGGCGATGCGCGGCAGGAAGGCCAGCAGCGCGCGGCTTTCCAGCACGCCGGCGCCCAGCGCATTGACCAGCGAGACCGAGCCCTGGCGCACCGCCTCGACCAGCCCCGGAGTGCCGATCTGCGACAGCGGGTTCAGCTCCAGCGGGTCCGTGAACGCGGCGTCGAGGCGCCGCCACAGCACGCTAACCGGGCGGCCGCCGTCGATGGTGCGCACCATCACCCGGCCGTCGCGCACGCTCAGATCCTCGCCCTCCAGCAGCATGAAGCCGAGGTAGCGGGCGATGTAGGCGTGCTCGTAATAGGTCTCGTTGTGCGGGCCCGGCGACAGCACCGCGACCCGGCCGCCGTCCTGGCGCGCGAAATTCAGCAGCGCGTCGCGGAAATCGCGGAAGAAGCCGGCCAGCCGGGTGACGTTGAGCACGCCGTAGGTCTTGCCGAGGGCGCGGGTGGTCGCGACCCGGTTCTCCAGCGCGAAGCCGGCGCCGGACGGGGCCTGGGTGCGATCGCCCAGCACCCACCAGCGGCCATCCGGCCCGCGGCCCAGGTCGAAGGCGCAGAAATGCAGGAAGCGGCCGCCGGCCGGCGCGATGCCGACCATCGGGCGCAGAAACTCGGGGCTCGCCGCCACCAGCTCCGCCGGCAGCAGCCCTTGGGCGACCAGCCGGTTCTCGCCGTAAATGTCGGCGGCGACGCGCTCCAGCAGCTCGGCGCGCTGGGCCACGCCCTCGGCGATGCCGCGCCATTCGTCCTCGTCGATCAGCAGCGGCAGGTGGGCCAGCGGCCAGGCCCGCTCCGCCGCCTCCGGCGCGCCGTAGACCCGATAGAACACGCCGGCGTCGCGCAGATACTGGTCGGCGCGGGCGAACTGCTCGGCCAGCGCCTCCGGCCCCGCCCGCTCCAGCGCGGAGATCAGCGTGGTCCAGCCCGGCCGTGTGTTGCCCTCGGCGTCGAGCATCTCGTCGGCGGTGCCGGGGATGGTGCGATAGGCCGCGATCAGCCCCTTGTCGGGCTCGTCCGCCGAAGCCAGCATGCCGACGTCCTCGGCCATCACGAGCCGGCCGGCCAGCGCAGGTCGAGCGTCAGCGGGAATTCGGGCGATGCCGGCTGCGCCAGCGGCGCATAGGCGCCGGGCCGGTGGCCCCGCGGCTCGAACCGCGCCAGCCGCCGCGCCTCGGCCTCGTTGGCGTTCACCGGAAAGGTGTCGTAGTTGCGGCCGCCGGGATGGGCGACGTGATCGACGCAACCGCCGACCGCGCGGCCGGTCCCGCGGTCGTAGATGTCGAGGGTCAGCGGCGCGTTGACCGGCAGGGCCGGATGCAGGCCCGACGCCGGCTGCCAGGCCTTGAAGCGAATGCCGGCTACCGCGGTGCCGCCGGTTTCGGTCGGCCGCATCGGCACCAGCCGGCCATTGCAGGCGATTGCATGGCGCTCGGCATTGAAGCCTACCGCCTTTACCTGCAGCCGCTCCACCGAGGAGTCGACGTACCGCACCGTGCCTCCGATCGCGCCCTGCTCGCCCATTACGTGCCAAGGCTCCAGGGCCTGGCGAAGTTCCATCCTGACGCCGTCGTAGTCCACCTCGCCGCAGAAGGGGAAGCGGAACTCGAGCTGCGCCGCGAACCAGGCCGGGTCGAAGGCGAAGCCGTAGGCGCGCAGGTCGTCGAGCACGTCGAGGAAGTCGGCCCAGACATAGTGCGGCAGCATGAAGCGATCGGCCAGCGCGGTGCCCCAGCGCACGAACCGCCCCTCCAGCGGCGCCCGCCACAGCCGCGCGATCAGGGCGCGCACCAGCAGCTGCTGCGCCAGGCTCATGCGCGGATGCGGCGGCATCTCGAAGCCGCGGAACTCGACCAGCCCCAGCCGCCCGGTCGGGCCGTCGGGCGAGAACAGCTTGTCGATGCAGATCTCGGAGCGGTGGGTGTTGCCGGTGACGTCGACCAGCAGGTTGCGGAACAGGCGGTCGACCAGCCAGGGCGGCGGCGGCGTGCCCTGGCCCGGCAGCGGCACCTGTGCCAGCGCGATCTCCAGCTCGTAGAGCGAGTCGTGCCGCGCCTCGTCGAGGCGCGGCGCCTGGCTGGTCGGCCCGATGAACAGGCCGGAGAACAGGTAGGACAGCGACGGGTGCCGCTGCCAGTGCAGCACCAGGCTCTTCATCAGGTCGGGCCGGCGCAGGAACGGGCTGTCGTTCGGCGTCGCGCCGCCGACCACGACATGGTTGCCGCCGCCGGTGCCGGTGTGCCGGCCATCGATCATGAACTTGTCGGCGCCGAGCCGTGTCTGCCGCGCCGCCTCGTAGAGCCTGACGGTGGTGTCGACGCAGTCGCGCCAGCGCGCCGACGGGTGGATGTTGACCTCGATCACGCCCGGGTCCGGCGCCACGCGGATGACGTTGAGGCGCGGGTCCTGCGGCGGCGCATAGCCCTCGATATGGACCGGCAGCCCGAGCGCCTGCGCCGCCGCCTCCGCCGCGGCGACCAGCTCGAGATAGTCCTCCAGCCGCTCCACCGGCGGCAGGAACACGCACAGCCGGCCGTGCCGCGTCTCGACCGCGACCGCGGTGCGGACCAGGCCCTCGATCGCGCTGAGCACCTGCTCGACCCGGTCCTGGCCCGGCGACGCCTCGGTGAACGACGCCTCGCGCTGCTGCGGCGCCTCCGGCGCCGGACCGTCGGCGTCGTGGGCGCGCCGGCGGGCGAGCATGTCGCCGGGGTCCGGCAGCGTCGGCCGCACTTCCGACGGGTCCGCAGGCACGATGTAGGGGAAGTCGCGCGCGCCGACATGGGGCAGCGAACCCAGCGGCAGGCGATAGCCGACCGGCGAGTCGCCCGGCACCAGGAACAGCCTGCCGCGCCGGGTGCGCCATTTCTCGGTCTTCCAGCGCCGCTCGCCCGACCGGGCCTGCCACGCCTGCACCGGCAGCACATAGCCGCTGGGCACGGTCAGCCCGCGCCCGAACACGGCCGCCATCCGCGCCCGCTCCTCCGGGTCCTTCAGCCTGCTGTCGGACGGGTCGACGTTGTCGGGCAGGTTGGCTTCCTTCAGCAGCCACTCGGCCGGGTCCTCGAAGGCCGGCTGGATCGTCTCGCCGGTCAGGCCCAGCGCCTCCGCCATGTGCCCGAGCAGGCGTTCCGCGTCCTCGGTCTCGGCGCCGCCTGCGCCGGCCTCCGGCGCGATCAGGTCCGGGTCGGTCCAGATCGGCTTGCCGTCGCCGCGCCAGTACAGCGAGAAGGTCCAGCGCGGCAGGCTTTCGCCCGGATACCACTTGCCCTGGCCGTAGTGCAGGAAGCCGCCCGGCGCGAACTCGTGGCGCAGCCGCCGGATCAGCCGGTCGGCCAGGTCGCGCTTGGTCGGGCCGACGGCGGCGGTGTTCCACTCCGCCGACTCGAAATCGTCGATCGACACGAAGGTGGGCTCGCCGCCCATCGTCAGCCGCACGTCGTCCGCTGCGAGCGTCGCATCCACCTGCTCGCCCAGCGCGTTCAGCGCATCCCAGGCCGCATCGGAGAACGGCAACGTGATTCGCGGATGCTCGGCGACCCGCATGACCTGCATGTCGAAGTCGAAGTCGGTCTCGGCGGGGTCGAGCAGCGCGCCCGATACCGGCGCGGCATTGCGATAGTGCGGCGTCGCCGCCAGCGGGATATGGCTCTCGCCGGTCAGCAGGCCGGAGGTCGGGTCGAGCCCGATCCAGCCCGCGCCGGGGATGTAGACCTCGGCCCAGGCGTGCAGGTCGGTGAAGTCGCGGTCGGTGCCCTTGGGCCCGTCCAGCGCCTCGACGTCGGGCTTGAGCTGGATCAGGTAGCCGGAGACGAAGCGCGCGGCGAGACCGAGATGGCGGCACGCCTGGACCATCAGCCAGCCGGAATCGCGGCAGGAGCCGCGGCGCGCCGCCAGGGTTTCCTCCGGCGTCTGCACCCCCGGCTCCATCCGGATCACATAGTCGATGTCCTGCTCGATCCGCGCGTTGAGGTCGACGACGAACTGCACCGTATTGGTCGGCGTGCGGTCGATGGAAGCGAGGAATTCCTGCAGCAGCGGGCCGGCCGGGTCCGGCTTCAGGTAGATGGCGAGGTCGTCCTCGAACGTCGCCGGATAGGGGAACGGCCAGCGCTCCGCCTCCGGCTCCACGAAGAAGTCGAACGGGTTGTAAACCGACATGTCGGCGACCAGGTCGACCTCGATCTTCAGCTCGCGCACCGGCTCCGGGAAAACGAACCGGGCCAGGAAATTGCCGTAGGGGTCCTGCTGGACGTTCACGAAGTGCTGCACCGGCGCGACCTTGAGCGCATGGGCCAGCACCTTGGTGCGCGCATGCGGCGCCGGATGCAGGCGGACGATCTGCGGTCCCAGCCGCACCGGCCGGTCGTAGCGATAGTGGGTCAGGTGATAGAGCGCGGCACGAATCGACATGGGCCTTCCGGCGACTGCGGTCTGGGACGGGCGAGTTTCGCCGCTGGCGGCCGGCTTGTCGCCCTGAATCGAAGCGCCGACGGACCGGCGCTCAGCCCGGCATCGCCGCGCTCAGCCCGCGGCCTGCGTCGATCGCGGCCCGGCGGATCGCCTCCATCCGCTCCGCCGGCGTGCCGGCCAGGAACGGTACGCTGAGCGCCGCCAGCAGCCGCCCCGACGCGCCGAACACCGGCGCGGCGAAGGCCTGGATGCTGGGCGCCGTCTCGCCCTTGTCCTGCGCCCAGCCGACACGCACGATCCGTGCCAGCTCCCGGCGCAGACGGGCCGGGTCGGTCAGGGTCTTCGCGGTGTATTCCGGCAGCGGCCGGGCCAGCCAGCGCTCGATCTCGTCGGGCGGCTGGTGGGCGAGCAGCAGCTTGCCGGCCGCGCCCGCATGGGCGGGCAGGCGCTGGCCGGCCGAAACGGTCAGCGCATATTCGCGCCGGCCCTGGGCGACGGCGAGCACCAGCACGCCGTCGCGGTCGATCACGCTGAGCTTGACGCCCTCGCCCAGCTCGGCGGCGAGCCGGTCGAGAAAGGGCTGGCCGATCGCCGCCAGGTCGATCTCCGCCACTTTGGCCGAGACGTGCGACGCCAGCGACAGCAGGTGGCGGCCCAGGTGATAGGCGCCGGTCTCGTCGCGCCGCACCATGTCGTGGCGCTGCAGCGTGTTGAGGATGCGGTATGTGGTGGTGCGCGGCACCCCGAGCACGTCGGTCAATTCGCGGATGCCGGCGCCGGCCTCGCGGCGGCCGATCTCGTTCAGCACGTCCATCATCCGGTCGATCACCGGGATGGTATGCTTCGCGGCGGGATCACGGCTATCGTCGGGCACGGCGCTCGCACGGTTGTTGACAGCAGGCGGCTTCGGATTAGCATACGGATTTGAACTGTCCAAGTTCATATCTGAACATGCATCGGCGCCAGCCGGCGCGACCGACGCCGCGCAGACGGCGAATCCGCGGGCCTGCATGCCCAGCATAGAGGAAAACGCCCCATGCTGACCGTCTCCTCGATCGCCCATGTCGCGCTGCGCGTGAAGGACATGGACCGCGCCATCGCCTTCTATGTCGGCCGGCTCGGCCTGCAGGAGTTGATGCGCCTGACCCGTGACGACGGCAGCCTGTGGCTGGTCTACCTGCGCGTCACCGACACGCAGTTCCTGGAGCTGTTTCCGGAGGGCGAGGGCGAGCGCGCGCCGGAGCGGGTGGCGGTCGGCTACAACCACATGTGCCTGGCGGTGCCGGACATCGAGCAGGCGGTGCGCGAGCTGGACGCCGCCGGCGTGGCGCTGCTGCAGCCGCACAAGCTGGGCGCCGACGGCAACTGGCAGGCCTGGATCCAGGACCCCGACGGCCACCGCATCGAGCTGATGCAGATGGCGGCCGACAGCATGCAGGCGAACGCCATCGCCCGCCTGCGCGCCGCCTGACCGGCCCACGGGCGGGACGGGCACGCCGGCCATGCGCATCGTCGGCCAGAAGGTCTTCGTCGCCAACGCCAGCCGCACCAACTTCGTCTTCGTCAAGCTGTACACCGACGAGGGCATCGACGGCGTCGGCGAGGCGACGCTGGAGTGGAAGACCAAAGCGGTCGTCGCCGGGCTGGAGGAGCTGGAGCGCGCCGTCGTCGGCCGCGACCCGTTTGCGGTCGATGCGACCGTGGAAGCGCTGCACCGCGACAGCTACTGGCGCACCGGCGCGGTGTTCCGTACCGCGCTGGGCGCGGTCGAGGCGGCCATGCTCGACATCAAGGGCAAGGCGCTGGGCGTGCCGGTCTACGAGCTGCTGGGCGGGCGCCACCGCGACCGCGTCGCCTGCTATGCCAACCACTGGTTCCACGGCGCGCGCACGCCCGACCAGTATGCCGCCAACGCCCGCAACGCGGTGGCGATGGGCTACAAGGCCTTGAAGTGGGACCCGTTCGACGTCGCCGATCTCGAGATGGATCGTGCGCAGCGCCGGCAGACGATCGAGATCGTCGCCGCGGTGCGCGACGCGGTCGGCCCCGATATCGACCTGATGCTCGACGTGCACGGCCGGCTGAACGTGCCGACCGCCATCGCCATGTGCCGCGAGCTCGCCCGCTTCGATCTGAGCTGGATCGAGGAGCCGACGCCGCCGGAGGCGATCGACGCGCTGGCCGAGGTGCGTCGGGCGAGCCCGGTGCCGATCGCCGCCGGCGAGCGCTGGTACGAGCCCGGTCGGTTCCTGGAGGCGCTGGCCCGCAACGCGGTCGACGTGCTGCAGCCGGACGTGAGCCACGCCGGCGGGCTCGGCGAGACCAAGCGGATCGCACACCTGGCCCACGCGCATCTGATACCGGTCGCGCCGCACAATCCGGTCGGCCCGGTGATGAACGCGATGACGCTGCACACCGCCGTGGCGATCCCGAACTTCAAGGTGTTCGAGACGGTGTCGATCGACGTGCCGTGGCGCAAGGAACTGGTCAGGGAGAACCTGGCCTTCGAGGACGGCGCCCTGCTGGCGCCGACCACGCCGGGACTGGGCGTCGAGCTGAACGAGGACGCCTGCGCCCGCTTTCCCTATGCGCCCTACGACGTGCCGCTGTTCGACGGCAGCATGAACATGGCCGGGGTCGCCACCGGCGCCGCAACCTTCGGCGGCCGCGGGCGCAGCGAGGACGAACCGGCCTGAGGCCGCCCGCCGCCTATTCGGCGGCGACGGCCCCCATTCGGGCACGCAGGGCCTGGGTGGCCGGCAGGTCGACGGTCTCGGCAGCCAGGTCGACGACCACGCCGTAGACGTCGCGGGCCACGTCGGCCGAGTAGTAGTCGTCGAGCACGTCGTCCAGCACCAGCGCCGGCTCGCGCTCCAGCGGATTGCCGTAGCCGCCGCCGCAGGGCGCGTAGAACGCCATCACGTCGTTGGCGTGCACCCGCAGGCCGGAGAACTTGGCCGGCACCTGCTCGCGCTGCGCGTTCTGGCCGGCGTTGTAGATCTCGACCTTGCCGACCACGCCGTCGCGCCCGCCGAACACGCCCCAGGGCGCGTCCTCGTGCCGCTCGCACTCGTGGGTGATGAAGCCGTCGGTCAGCACGCGCTGCGCCTTGACCACGCCCATGCCGCCGTGGAACTTGCCGGCGCCCGGCACCACATCGTCGCGCAGCTCGTAGCGGTCGCAGATCATCGGGATGTGGACCGCCAGGTCCTCCAGCGGGTTGTTGCGGGTGTTGGCCATCAGCGAGTCGACCGCGTCCGGCCCGTCGGAATGCGGCCGGCCGCCGTAGGAACCCTCGTTGACCTCCAGGAACACCCAATAGGCGCCGTCGGGGCGGACGCCGGAATAGGCGGCGAAGGACAGGCTGGCCGAGCTACCGGCGATGATCTTGTCCGGCAGCGCCGGCGCCAGCGCCTTGTAGATCAGGTCGATCATCCGGTTGCACTGGGTGAAGCGCGCCTCGGCCGCGGCCGGAAACGCTGGGTTGAAGATCGAGCCCTTGGGCGCGTGCACCTTGATCGGCCGGAACGAGCCCTCGTTGGTCGGCACGCCGCGGCCCATGGTCTCGGCATCCAGCAGCAGCGAGCGGAAGGCGCAGAAGCAGGCGACCTTGGTCGAGCCCTCGAACGGCACGTTGAACCCGGTCTCGACCTGGTCGGCCGACCCGGTCAGGTCGACCAGTGCGCTGTCGCCCTTGATCTCGACCCGCACCTTGATCGGCAGGTTGACGCCGCGGTTCTTGCCGTCGTCGTCGAGGAAGCCCTCGGCGAAATACTCGCCGTCGGGAATCTGGGCGATCTGCTGGCGCATCACGCTCTCGGTGTAGTCCATCAGCTGCCGGGTCGCGGTCAGCACCGTCTCGCGCCCGTATTTCTCGATCAGCTCCTGGAAGCGCTTCACGCCCAGCCTGGCAGACGCGATCTGGGCGTCGAGATCGTCCTGCAGCTGGCGGGCCGCCCGGCTGTTGTGGCGCAGGTAGTTCCACATCGCCTCGTTGCGCTCGCCCTTGCGGTACAGCTTGGTGCCGGCGAACAGCATGCCCTCGGCATAGACGTCCGGGATGTCGATGATCAGGCCGGGCGTCGCCGCGCCGATGTCCAGGTGGTGGGCGGTGTTGGCGGAAAAACCGACCAGCTCGCCGTTGTGGAAGATCGGGATGACGATGGCGATGTCGGGCGAATGGCTGGCGCCGTAGTACGGGTGGTTGTGGATGACGACGTCGCCCTCGTACCACTCGCCGTCCTGCAAGCACTGCTCGATGCCGGCCATGTAGCCGGGGAGCGAGCCGATATGCAGCGGCGTCGATTCCGATTCGCACAGCGTGTTGTACTCGGTGTCGAACAGGCCGGCGCCCAGGTCCTGCGATTCGCGGATGATCGAGGAGAACGACATCCGGTAGAGCACGTGGCCCATCTCCTGCGCGATGGTGTCGAGCGCGCCGGATATGACCTGCAGGGTGATCGGATCGAGCTTGTTGACGCTGGCGGCTTCGCTCATCGCGGCTGACTCCTCAACGCGCACGGGTGATCAGAAGGTGTCCGTGATCCGACACCGCGGCCCGATAACCCGCAGGCAGGACGGTGGTCGAATCATGCTGGACGATGATCGCGGGCCCTGCAACCACATTGCCGGCCCGCAGCAGGCCGCGGTTGTAGCGCGGCGTCATCACCGCGCTGCCGTCGTCGAACACGGTGTTGCGCGCGTCCAGCCGCGCCGCCTCCACCTCGCTGCCGTCGCCCTGCGGCAGTGTCGGCAGCCGCATCGGGTCGACCGGCGACCCGCCGATGATCCGGATGGTGATCAGCTCGACCGGGCTGTCGTCGAAGGCATAGCCGTAGTCCTGGCGATGCTGGCGGTGGAAATCGGCGACGATGGCGGCGACGGCGGCGGCGTCGATCTGCCCGTCCGGCATCGCGGCGCGCAGCTCGAAGCCCTGGCCGTGATAGCGGCATTCGGCGATCCGGCGGATCAGCTGCTTGGCCGGCGCGATGCCGTCGGCGGTCAGCTCGGCCCGGCAGGTCTGCTCCAGCTGCTCGACGGTCGCGTTGATCGCCTGTAGCGCGTCGGCGCCGATGTCGTTCAGCGTGGCGATGACCGAGCCGGTGTGCTCGTACTGGATGTCGGTGACCAGCAGGCCCATCGCCGCGGTGATGCCCGGCGCGACTGGGACGACGATGTCCTTGGCGGCGATCGCCTCGGCCAGCGCCACGCCGTGCAGTGGGCCGGCGCCGCCGAACGGCATCAGCGTGTAGTCGCGCGGATCGACGCCCTTGGCCACCGAGTTCGAGCGGATCGCCAGCGCCATGTTGGAGTTGATCACCTTGATGATGCCGAGCGCCGCCTCGGTCAGCGACATGCTTAGCTTGCGCGCCACACGGGGTTCGATGGCCCGCGCCGCCAGGTCCGGGTCGATCGGCAGGTCGCCGCCGAGCACGGCATCGGGGTCCAGCCGCCCGAGCACGACCTGGGCGTCGGTCACCGTAGGCTCGTCGCCGCCACGGCCGTAGCATGCCGGGCCGGGCTCCGCGCCGGCGGACCGCGGGCCGACATGGAAGCCGCCGGCCTCGTCGAGATAGGCGATCGAGCCGCCGCCCGCGCCGATGGTGACCAGGTCGATCATCGGCACCAGCACCGGGTGGCCGTTGACATAGGTGTCGCGCGGATTCTTGATCTTGATCTCGCCGTTGGGGATCGTGCTGATGTCGGCCGACGTGCCGCCGATGTCGACAGTGATCAGGTTGCGGCGGCCGGTCAGCGCGCCCTCGGCCCGGGCGCCGATCACGCCGCCCGCCGGCCCCGACATCAGGATGCTGACCGCGCGCTGCGAGCACGCCTCCACCGTGGCCAGGCCGCCGTTGGACTGGATCACCCGCAGCCGCGCGTCGACCGCGTTCTGCTTCAGCCGACTTTCCAGCTGGCGCAGATAGCGCGTGGTCTTCGGGCCCACGAAGGCGTTCATCGCCGTGGTGCTGAACCGCTCGTACTCGCGCAGGACGTTGGCCACCTCGCTGGAACACCAGACGAAGGCATCGGGCATGTGCGCCTGGATGATCTCCTTGGCACGCAGTTCGTGGGCGTTGTTCATGAACGAGAACATGAAGCAGACGATGATCGACTGCAGGCCGCGGCGCTTGAACACCTCGATCGCCGCCAGCACGTCGTTCTCGTCCAGCGGCGTCTCGACCCGGCCGTCGGGCGGCAGGATCCGCTCGGTGACCGGGATCCGGTTGCGCCGCTTGACCAGCGGCCGGTCCTGCCACGGCACCTCGAAGTGCAGGGAGAAGTTGTGCGGCCGCTTGTGCCGGCCGATGTGCAGGATGTCGCGGAAGCCGCGGGTGGTGACCATCCCGACCTCGGCGCCGTTGTGCTCGATCGTGATGTTGGTCGCGACCGTGGTGCCGTGGACGACGAGGTCGAGATCGGACAGCGGAACGCCGTTGCGCTCGCAGATTTCCCGGATGCCGCGCAGGGTGCCGTCGGACTGGTCCTGCGGCGTGCTGGGCACCTTGTGGAAAAAGACGGCGCCATTCGCCTCCAGGACAAGATCGGTGTTCGTTCCACCGACATCAACGCCGATACGCGCCATACCTGTCGTCTCCGTTGCCTCTGCGATTGCGGGCCGGGTGCGTCATTGCCGACATCGCCGGCGCGCGCAGCGCGCGCCAAGCTCTGTCCCGGGTCCACCCCGCATTGTCGGCCAAACGATCCCCCGACCCTGACCTTGGCAGGAACCTAGCAGCGCAGCAAATCCGGCCGCAACGTCCTTGAGGCGCGGATCGTCGCTTGCGACGAACCGGCGCCACCGCAGGGCTGGCGGCGACGCCGACGACCGGCTAGCGTGACGGCGCAGCCCGCAACGACCAGGATCGACGATGCAGTTCCGCCATGCCGAACAGGACCAGGACATCCGCGCGGCGGTCACACGCCTGTGTGCAGACTTCCCGGGCGAGTACTGGCGGGCGCTGGACCGCGAGCGCGCCTATCCGACCGCCTTCGTCGAGGCGCTGACCGGCGCCGGATATCTGGCCGCGCTGATTCCGGAATCCTATGGCGGCGCCGGGCTGGGCCTGGTCACCGCGGCGGCGATCCTGGAGGAGGTGCAGCGGTCCGGCGGCAATGCCGGCGCCTGCCACGCGCAGATGTACATCATGGGCCTGCTGCTGCGGCACGGCTCGGAGGCGCACAAGCGGCACTGGCTGCCGGCGATCGCCGACGGCTCGATCCGGCTGCAGGCGTTCGGCGTGACCGAGCCGACCAGCGGCACCGACACCACCGCGATCCGCACCACCGCCCGGCGCGACGGCGACCACTATGTCGTCGACGGCCAGAAGGTGTGGACGTCGCGCGCGGAGCATTCCGACCTGATGCTGCTGCTGGCGCGGACCACCCCGCGCGACCGGGTCGCCAAGCGGACCGACGGTCTGTCGGTGTTCCTGGTCGACCTGCGCGAGGCGCGCGGCAACGGCCTGGAGATCCGGCCGCTGCGCGCGATGATCAACCACGCCACCACCGAGATCTTCATGGACGGCCTGCGCATTCCCGCCGACAGCCTGGTCGGCGAGGAGGGGCGCGGCTTCCGCTACATCCTGTCCGGCATGAATGCCGAGCGCATCCTGATCGCGGCGGAATGCATCGGCGACGCGCGCTTCTTCATCGAGAAGGCGGTGGCCTATGCCAACGAACGGACGGTGTTCGGGCGGCCGATCGGCCAGAACCAGGGCGTGCAGTTCCCGATCGCGCGCGCCTATGCCCAGACCTGTGCCGCCGCGGCGATCGTCTACCAGGCCGCCGCGCTGTTCGACGCCGGCAAGGACGGCGGCGCCGACGCCAACATGGCCAAGCTGCTCGCCGCCGACGCGTCCTGGGCGGCGGCGGACATGTGCCTGCAGACCCATGGCGGCTTCGGCTTCGCCGAGGAATACGACATCGAGCGCAAGTTCCGCGAGACCCGCCTCTACCAGGTGGCGCCGATCTCGACCAACCTGATCCTGTCCTACCTGGCCGAGCATGTGCTCGGCCTGCCGCGCTCGTTCTGATGGCCGCGCCCGCGCAACCCGGCCCGCTGGATGGCCTGCTGGTCGTCGCGGTCGAGCAGGCCGTGGCCGCGCCCCTGTGCAGCAACCGGCTGGCCGCCGCCGGCGCGCGGGTGATCAAGGTCGAGCGGCCGGAGGGCGACTTCGCCCGCGGCTACGACCGGATCGTGCATGGCGAGAGCGCCTATTTCGTCTGGCTGAACCGCGGCAAGCAGTCTGCCGTACTCGACCTGCGCGAGCCCGCGGACCTTGCCTTGCTGCGCCGCATGATCGCCCGCGCCGACGTGCTGCTGCAGAACCTGAAGCCCGGGGCGCTGGACCGGCTCGGCCTCGGCCTCGATGCCCTGCGCCGTGCCCACCCCCGCCTGATCACCTGCACGATCACCGGCTATGGCGAGAGCGGGCCGATGGCCGAGCGCAAGGCCTACGACTTGCTGATCCAGGCCGAGAGCGGGCTGGCCTCGCTGACCGGCGGGCCGGAGGCGCCGGCGCGGGTCGGCGTGTCGGTCAGCGACATCGCCACCGGCATGTTCGCCTACGAGGCGATCCTGGAGGCCTTGATCCGGCGCGGCGTCACCGGCACCGGCGCGGCCATCGCCGTGTCGATGTTCGACGCCATGGCCGACTGGCTGACCGTGCCGCTGCTGCACGCCGAGCACGGCGCGCCGCCCAGGCGGATCGGCCTGAGCCATCCCAGCATCGCGCCGTACGGCGTGTTCCACGCCCGCGACGGCACGCCGGTGCTGATCTCGATCCAGAACCAGCGCGAGTGGCGCACGCTGTGCGCAGACGTGCTCGGCCGGCCGGCGATGGCCGACGAACCGCGCTATGCCGACGGCACCGCGCGGGTCGCCAACCGTGCCGCCCTCGACGCCGACGTCCAGCAGGCATTCGGCGCCCTCGATGCGCCTGCACTGACGGCGCGCCTCGATGCCGCCGGGATCGCCTTCGCCACCGTCAACGACATGGCGGGCCTGTCGCGGCACCCGCATCTGCGCCGCGCCGCCGTCGACACCCCGTCGGGACCGGTGGCGATGCCGGCACCGCCGGCGATTGTCGACGACAACGCCGCGCAGCCGGGGCCGGTGCCGGCGCTGGGCGCCGACACCGACCGGATCCGGGTCGAGTTCGCGGAGGATGGCGATGGCTGACGAAACCGCCGAGGTTGCCCGGTTCGCCGCGCACTGGCGCGGCAACGACGCACCCGAGCCGGTGCGCCGACGGGTGCGGCTGCTGCTGCTCGACGCGCTCGGCAGCGCCGTCCGCGCGCGCGCCGAGGCGGAGAGCACGCCGTCGATCGTCGCCGCGGCGCGTGCCGCCTTCGGCAGCGGCACCGCCCGCGTGGTCGCCGATCCCGGCGGCTATGCGCCGGCCGCCGCCGCGATGGTCAACGGTGCGCTGATCCACAGCCTGGACTTCGACGACACCCACGCGCGCTCCTCGCTGCACTGCGGTGCCGCGGTGATCCCGGCTGCGTTGGCCGCGGCGGAGCTGACCCCGGTGCCGATGGACCGGCTGTTGACCGCGATCGCGGTCGGCTTCGAGGTGCAGATCCGGCTGGGCCTCGCCGTCGACCCGCGCGCCCACTACGCCCGGGGCTTCCACCCGACCGCAACCTGCGGGGTGTTCGGTGCGGCAGCGGCCGCCGGCATCGTCCTCGGCCTCGACCCCGCGGCACAGGACTCGGCGTTCGGCGCCGCCCTCAGCCAGGCCGCCGGCTCGCTGCAGTTTTTGGAGAACGGCGCCTGGACCAAGCGCTTCCAGGTCGGCTGGGCCGCCGGCGCCGGCCTGGTCGCCGCCCTGCTGGCGCGCGAGGGCTTCATGGGTCCGAGCGCGGCCTTCGAGGGCCGCTTCGGCTTCCTCGCCGCCTATTCGCCGTCGGCGCAGCCGGCGGCCCTGCTCGCCGGCCTGGGCCGGGACTGGGAGACACTGGAGATCGCGGTCAAGCCCTATCCCTGCTGCCGCTACATCCATCCCGCGCTCGACGCGCTCGCCGTGCTGCGCGGGCGTCTCGGCATCGCCGACGGCGGCGACGTCGATGCCGTCGAGGTCGGGCTGCCGGAGCCGGCGATGCGTCTTATCGCCGAGCCGGCCGAGGCCAAGCGCAGCCCGCGCTCGGTGGTCGACGGCCAGTTCTCGATGCCGTTCTGCGGCGCGGTGATGCTGAGCCGCAGCGCGATGGGCTGGGACGACTACGCGCGCTGGCTCGGCAACCCGGACATCGACCGGCTGGCTCGGCGCTTCACCTGCGCGGTCGATCCCGAGGTCGACAGCCTGCCGCAGAACTTCGCCGCCCGGGTGACGGTGCGGCGCGGCACGACGGCGGCGACCGAGCTGGTGACCGTGCCCAAGGGCGAGCCGGCCAACTTCCTGACCGACGACGAACTGCGGGCGAAGTTCGCGCGCCTGGCCGAACCGGTGCTCGGCCCGGCGCGGACCGCCGGCCTGGCCGCCGCGGTTCTCGACGCCGCGGGCACCGCGCCGCTTGCGCTTACCGCATAGAGCGGCCGCACGGCGACCGGGGGCGATCCGGCCGGCGCGGGCGCGGATGGAACGTGTTGACAAGTTCCGGGCGCGGCACGTTAATCTTCCAGATGCGCGACCGTGCACGCAAAGCATTCTGACGGATCAGGCGAGGTGTTCGAGATGGGTTGCTGGTATCTGCGGCTGGCGGTCGGCGCGACCGCTGGAATTATGCTGTCCACTTCCGCCATTGCCGAAGTGGAGTCCACCGACCCCATAAAGCTGACCCTGCACGATTGGTCCGGCCAGCTGATCAATACGCAGATCATGGGCCGAATTCTTGAGAATGCCGGCTACAATATCGAATATGTCCAGGCGGATTACCTGGCGCAGTTCGCCGGCCTGAAGACGGGCGACCTGCACCTCGCCATGGAAATCTGGGCGACGACCGGCCAGGAAGCGCTGGACGAGGCGACGGCGACCGGCCAGGTGGTCAATGTCGGCGAGACCGGCCTGCAGGCGATCGAGGAGTGGTGGTACCCGCTCTACATGAAGGATCAATGTCCCGGACTGCCGGACTGGACCGCGCTGCTCGACTGCGCCGAGGCGTTCTCGACGCTGGAGACCGCGCCGAGCGGGCGCTATCTGTCCGGCCCGGTGACCTGGGGCGGCTTCGACGAGGAGCGGGTCGAGGCGCTGGGGCTCGATTTCGAGGTGGTCCACGCCGGCACCGATGCCGCGCTGTTCGCCGAGCTGGAGTCCGCCTATCAGCGGCAGGCGCCGATCATCCTGTGGGTCTACGTCCCGCACTGGGCGCCGGCGAAATTCCAGGGCGAGTTCGTCGAGTTCCCGCCGTACACCCCGGAGTGCTACACCGATCCGTCGGTCGGGCTGAACCCCGACATGGCCTACGACTGCGGCAAGCCGCGCGGCCCGATCTGGAAGGCGGCCTGGGCCGGGCTGCAGGACAAGTGGCCGGGCGCCTATGCCATCATCCAGGCCTACACGCTGACCAACGAGGAGATGAGCGCGATGGTCGCGGAGGTCGATCTCGACGGCAAGCCGGTCGACGAGGTGGTCGAGGCCTGGCTGGCCGCGAACGAGGACCGCTGGAAGGCCTGGATCGGGCAATAGGCCCGGACCCGGCCGCGACGGCGCGGCGCCGCCGGCCGCGGCGCCGTCCGCGCCGGCTGCCGCACCAGCCCGCGGACCGCGGATCCGGAGCCCGGGCCGATGCCCGCCCGACACAAGCTCAGCTGCCGCAGCCTGTGGAAGCTGTACGGCCCGAGCGCTGACTCCTTTTTGAGGACGCGCGCGGACCCGAGCGCGGACCGGATCGCGGCTGCCGGGCTGGTCGCCGCGGTCCGTGACGTCTCGATCGACATCGACGACGGCGAGATCTTCGTGATCATGGGCCTGTCGGGGTCGGGCAAGTCGACCCTTGTGCGCTGCCTGTCGCGGCTGGTGGAGCCCACCGCCGGGCAACTGTTCCTGGACGACACCGACCTGCTGAAGGTCGGCGACAAGGAGCTGATCGCGATCCGCCGGCACAAGATGGGCATGGTGTTTCAGCACTTCGCCCTGTTGCCGCATCTCACCGCGCTGCAGAATGTGGCATTCCCGCTGACCATCCAGGGCGTCAGCCGGGCGAAGGCCGAGGCCCGCGCGCACGCGGTGCTCGACCTGGTCGGCCTGACCGGGCGCGAGGGCAACTATCCGCGCGAACTGTCCGGCGGCCAGCAACAGCGGGTCGGCATCGCCCGCTCGCTGGCTGTCGAGCCGGAGCTGTGGTTCCTGGACGAGCCGTTCTCCGCGCTAGACCCGCTGATCCGGCGCGAGATGCAGGACGAGTTCCTGCGGCTGCAAGGCCTGCTGAAGAAGACCATCGTATTCATCACCCACGATTTCGACGAGGCGATCCGGCTGGCCGACCGGATCGCCATCATGCAGGACGGCGCGGTGATCCAGGTCGCGACGCCGGAGCAACTGGTGCTCGCGCCGGCGACCGACTATGTCGAGAAGTTCACCCGCCATATCCCGCGCGACAAGGTGTTGACCGTCGGCAGCGTCATGGCGCCGGCGAAAACCGGGTCCGGCCCCACTGTGCGGACCGATGCGACGATCGCGGAAGTCGCCGAGGCCGTCGTCGCGGCGGGAACCGCAACGGCGGTCGCCGACGAGACCGGGGCCATCGTCGGATCGATCGACCGCGACGCGGTGATCCGGGTGCTGGTCCAGCGCGGCGGCACGGCCTGACGTGGCGGCCCGGCGCCCGCTCGTCTGGCTGGCGGCGCTGGCGCTGACGATCCTGCTCTCGATCCAAGCCGGGCCCTGGGCGAAGGCGCTGGGGATCGAATGGCTGGTCGAGTATCCGGCCGCCTGGTCGCTGCCGCTGGCCGGCTATTTCTCGTCGGCGATGGACTGGCTGCTCGGTGCCTCGGTCGGGTCGGTCGGGTTCACCGACGTCACCCGTGGCATCGCTTGGCTGATCGAGCGGCCCTATGAGCTGGCGCTGGCGCTGCTCTCGTCCGGTTTCGTCGACGGCACCGGCGCCGACGCCGTCGAGATCGCGCCGCCGCTGAGCTGGATCGTGGTCACCGCGGGCGTCGCCTGCCTCGGCCACTATGCCCGCGACTGGCGCCTCGCCCTGCTGGTCGGCCTGTGCTTCCTGTACCTGGCGCTGTTCGGACAATGGCACAGCGCGATGGTGACGCTGGCCTCGGTGATCATCGCGGTGCCGATCGGAGTCGCCGGCGGGCTCGCGCTCGGCATCCTGGCCTACCGGCACCCGCTGTTCGACCGCATGCTGGTGCCGCTGCTCGACCTGATGCAGACCATCCCGATCTTCGCCTATCTGGTGCCGATCCTGTTCATGTTCGGCTTCGGGCCGGTGTCGGCGCTGGTGGCGACGATCATCTACGCCATGCCGCCGATGGTGCGCGTCACCACGCTGGCGCTGCGCGGGGTCGACCCGGAGCTGAAGGACTTCGGCGCGATGGCCGGCTGCACCCGGCGGCAAATGACCTGGCGCATCCTGGTGCCGTCGGCCAAGGAGCGGCTGATGCTCGGCGTCAACCAGGTCATCATGCTGGCGCTGAACATGGTCATCATCGCCTCGATGATCGGCGCCGGCGGGCTCGGCTTCGACGTGCTGGCGGCGATGCGCCGGCTCGACATCGGCGCCGGCTTCGAGGCCGGCATCGCGATCGTCGTGCTCGCCACGGCGATCGACCGCCTCAGCCAGGCCTTCGCCCGGCGGGCCGGCGGCGCGGCCGGCGCCGGCCGGAATGCCAATGTCCTGCTGCGCTACCCGCGCACCGCGATCGTCGCGCTGATGCTGCTCCTCACGCTGGCCGCAGGACGGGTGCTGCCGTTCCTGCAGACCTATCCTGAAGCCGCCTACCTGACCACCGGGGCGTTCTGGAACGACGCCGTCAGCCATGTGAACGTGAACTACTTCGACGACCTCGAGGCGGTGAAGGTCGCGTTCCTGACCTACCTGCTGCTGCCGATCAAGCAGTTCTTCCTCGGCATTCCCTGGCCGCTGGCGCTGGCGCTGATCGCGGCGATCGGCTGGCGCTGCGGCGGCTGGCGGCTTGCCGCGACCTGCGCGGCGATGGCCACCTTCGTGTTGGTCGTCGGCCTTTGGGAGAAGGCGATGATCACCGTCTATCTGTGCGGGGCGTCGGTGCTGGTGGCGGTCGCGATCGGCGTGCCGCTCGGCATGTGGGCGGCGGTCAGCCGGCCGGTGGGTCAGGTCATGGGCGTCGTGCTCGACACGCTGCAGACGCTGCCCAGCTTCGTCTATCTGATCCCGGTGGTGATGCTGTTCCGTGTCGGCGACTTCACCGCGATGATCGCGATCGTGCTCTATGCCCTGGCGCCGGCGATCCGCTATGCCGCACACGGCATGCGCAACGTCAGCCCGGAGATCGTCGAGGCCGGGATCGCCGCCGGCTGCACGCCGCGCCAGATCCTGACCCGGATCAGGCTGCCGCTGGCGTTGCCGGAAATCCTGCTCGGCATCAACCAGACCATCATGCTGGCGATCTCGATGGTGGTGATCACGGCCCTGGTCGGCACCCGCGACCTCGGCCAGGAGGTCTACATCGCCCTGACCAAGGCCGACACCGGCCGCGGCATCGTCGCCGGGCTGTGTGTCGCCTTCATCGCCATGATCGCCGACCGCCTCGTGTCCGCCGGCGCCCGCAAGGCCAGGCTGCGCTATGGTCTGGCGAGGCCGGCCGGAGAATAGCGCCGCGCCGGGCAGGCGGCGGCGCTATCCCTCCTCGGCCGCCCGCGCCGCCTCGGTCTCCACGGCCACCACCGCCAGACAGTCGCCCATGGCGATCATGCCGGGGAAGTGACGGGCGACGACGATGCCGTCGATCCTGGCGCGATAGACCTCCGGCGGCGAACCGGTGCGGTCGATGCGATGGACCTGGGCGATCGGGGTGCCGGCATGCACCGCCGTGCCGAGATCGACCAGGGGCTCGACCAGGCCGTCGTTGACGCTGGCAACGAAACAGTCGTCGGACGGCATGTCGAGCCACCGGCTCGGCGCGCGCGTCGGCTGGCCCTCCAGCAACCCGATGTGAATCAGCACGTTGCGGATGCCGCGTTTGGCGATGCCCACCGTCTCCGCCCGCAGCGTGCCGCCGCCGCCGAGCTCGGTGGTCACGAAGACCTTGCCCATCGCCTCCGCCGCCGTGTCGTACATGCCGACGCTGTCGAGCTCCAGCATGCGGGCCGAAAACGGCGCATTGAACGCATCCACCGCCGCCAGGGCCCGCCCCTCCTGCGTCTTGTCGTCCAGCGCGTGCGTGGCCGCGAAGGAGACGAACTCCAGGGTGCGCCCGCCCGAATGAATGTCGAGCACGAGATCCGCCATCGGCAGCAATGCGCGCTGAAAATAGTCGGCGATCTTCTGGGTCACCGTGCCGTCGGGCCGACCGGGGAAACTGCGGTTCATGTTGCCGCCGTCGATCGGCGAAGTGCGGCGCGCGGCCTTGAACGCGGGGTAGTTCATCGCGGGCACGATGATGACGCGGCCGGACACGGCACCCGGGTCGAGCGTGTGTGCGAGGTCGAACAGCGCCGCCGGTCCCTCATACTCGTCGCCGTGGTTGCCGCCGCTCAGCAGCGCGGTCGGGCCCGGTCCATTGCGCACCACGGCGACCGGGATCATGATCATCCCCCAAGCCGACAGGTCGTGGCTGTAGGGCAGCTTGAGGAATCCGTGCTGCTTGCCGTCGGCGTCGAAGTCGACGGTCGCCGTGATCGGCGTCCGGATCGTCTCGCGTATCGCCTCGACCGGGCGCACCGGCTTCAATCCTTCACCGTCAGCCGCCGCGGCACGTCGGCCAGGGTCTCAACCCCGGTTTCGGTGATATGGATGCTCTCGGTGATTTCCATGCCCCAGTCCTGCTGCCACAAGCCGGTCATGAAATGGAACGTCATGCCAGGCTCGAGCGTCGACCTGTCGGCACGCCTGAGGCTCATGGTGCGCTCGCCCCAGTCGGGCGGGTAGCTCAAGCCGATGGCATAGCCAGCGCGGTTGTCCTTCTCGATCCCGTTGCGTGCCAGCACGTCGAAGAAGGCGGCGGCGATGTCGCCGCAGCTGTTGCCCGGACGGGCCGCCTGCAGTCCGGCATCGAGCCCCTCGAGCACGGCCTTCTCTGCGTCCAGGATCTTCTGCGGCGGCTTGCCGAAGAACATCGTGCGCGACAGCGGGCAGTGATAGCGGCGGTAGCAGCCGGCGACCTCGAAGAAGGTTCCCTCCCCGCCGCGCAGCGGCTTGTCGTCCCAGGTCAGGTGCGGCGCCGCCGCATCGGCGCCCGAGGGCAACAACGGCACGATCGCCGCATAGTCGCCCCCGGCGTCCGGGGTGCCGCGCACGGCGGCAGCGAGGATGCCGGCGACCAGGTCGCACTTGCGCATGCCGGGCTCGGCGGTCTCCTCGATATAGCCGTGCATCCGTTCGACGATGCGCGCCGCCGTGCGCATGTAGGCCAACTCCTGCGCCGACTTCACCGCCCGGCACCAGTTGACCAGCCCGGTCGCGTCGACCAGCCGCGCGTTCGGCAGGTGGCGCACGAGCGCGGCGTGGGCGGCGGCGCTGTAGTAGTAGTTGTCCATCTCGACGCCGATCGCCTTGGCGCCCCAGCCGCGATCGGCGATCAGGCCGGCCAGCACGTCCATCGGATGGCGTTCGGTCGACTGCACATAGTGGTCCGGATAGCCGACGACCCGGTCGTGGTCCATGAACACCGTGCGGACGGCGCCGGCGGCGTCCTGGCCGCGGCCGAACCAGATCGGGTCTTCCGCCAGCGGCAGCAGCACGCCCTGGTGCACGTAGAAGGACCAGCCGTCATAGCCGGTCAGCCAGTGCATGTTGGATGGGTCGGCCACATAGAGCAGCTCGACGCCCGCGCGTTCCATCGCGGCGCGCGCCTTGGCCAGTCGGGCCGCATATTCGGCCCGGGTGAAATTGAGTGCGCTCTCCGGCAATCGGCTCATGACATCCTCAGTCGGTCTCGAAAATCGTTCCGGCGCGGGCTGCCTGCGCGCGTTCGCGCGCCAGCGTCGCGATCGCCGTGTCCTGAACCCCAGTGCCGGTGAGATCGCACACCGTCAGGGCGGCGTCGGACACGCGACCCGGCGCGGCGCCCGAGACGACCTCACCCAAGGTCGGATATCCCGCGTCGGCCGCGACCGCGCCTGCCGCGATGGCATGGTGCAGCTCGCCCAGCCGCCGCACCTGGTCCACGCTGTCGGCGACGTAGAGATCGGCGCCGACGACGACCGCCGGCTCCAGCTCGTTCTTGTGCTCCGCGTCGGAGCCCATCGCGGTCACGTGCTGGCCCGGTTGCAGCCACTCCGCCTTGAGGATCGGCGCCGTGGCCGGCGTCGTGGTCACCACGATATCCGCCCGTGCCACCGCTGTTGCCGGATCGGTGGCCGCATCGACAGGCAGTCCCAGCCGCTGTGCCAGCGCGGCCGCCTTTGCCGCGGCCTTGCCTGCGTCGCGGGCCCAGAGCGTCGCCGCGCGGATCGGCCGGACCAGGGTCAGCGCCTCCAGCTGCAGTCCCGCCTGCACCCCGGCGCCGAGGATCGCCACGGTGGACGCGTCACGGCGCGCGAGCGCGTCCGCCGCGACCGCACCGGCTGCGGCAGTGCGCACGTCGGTCAGGTAGCCGTTGTCCAGCAGCAGCGCCTCGACCAGGCCGGTCCGCGCGCTGAACACCGCCATCAGGCCGTTGACGCTCGGCAGACCCAGCTTCGGGTTGTCGAAGAATCCTGGGCTGATCTTGATCGCGAAGCTTTCGAGCCCCGGCACGTAGGCCGTCGTCACGTCGACCTCGCCCCTGCGGTCGACGACGTCGAGCCGGAGGATCGGCGGCATCACCACCCTGCCGCCGGCCAGCGCCGCGAACGCGGCGGCGACGCAGTCGACCGCGGCCAGGTCGAGCGGGACCAGCCCGCGCAACTGGCTCTCGGTCAGGATGGTGATCGCCGCCATCTCAGCCCGCGCCGCCCACGTCCGGCGTTTCGCCGTCGATGATCCTGCGGTGGAGCGCCATGTCGATGTTGCGGCCGCAACACAGCACCACGGCCGGCCCGGCGAGGCGCAGCCTGCCGGCGAGCAACGCCGCGATGCCGACGGCGCCCGAGCCTTCGATCACTTCCTGCTCGCACGCATAGGCATGACGGATGCCCGCGGCGATCTCCGTCTCGTCCACCAGCACGATGTCGTCGACCAGCGCCTGGACCAGGCCGAAGGTGTAGCGGTTGTCGAGACCGATGCCGCCGCCCAGGGAATCGGCCAGTGTCGGCAGCTCCTCGACCTGGACCGGTCGGCCGGCCGCGATGCTGGCGTGCATCGCCGCGCCGCGGCGCATGCTGACCCCGAGGATGCGGATCGCCGGGTTCAGCGCCTTGGCCATCAACGCCACGCCGGAAACGAGGCCGCCGCCGGACACCGGCACCACCAGGGTCGCGGTGTCCGGCGCGTCCTCCAGCACCTCCAGGGCCAGCGTGCCCTGGCCGGCGATGATGTCGCGATGGTCGAAGGGCGGCAGCATCACCCTTTGTTCGGCGCGGACCAGGGTCTCGGCCCGCTCCTGCGCCTCGTCCTGGGACCGCCCGCCGATTGCGACTTCTGCGCCGAGGGCGCGGATCGCATCGACCTTGTTGGCCGGCACCAGCTCGGACATGAAGATGGTGCAGCGCGCGCCGACAGCCTTGGCGGCATGGGCCAGCGCCCGGCCGTGGTTGCCGGTGGATACGCCGACGATGCCGCGCGCTCGCTCCGCCTCGGACAGGCTGGCGACCGCATTGGTCGCGCCGCGGAGCTTGAAGCTGCCGGTGATCTGCTGCTGCTCCCATTTGACCGCGACGGGAACGCCGGCCCGTTCGGAGAGGCTGGGCGACGCCCGCAGCGGCGTGCGGGCGACCACGCCGGCGATCCGTCCGCGGGCCCGCAGCACGTCGGCGGGCGACAACGCGTCGGCGATCCGCGCGACACTCATGCCGCGGCGCGCCCCGGGAGCGGCAGGCGCATCAGGCGGCCGCCGGCATCCGCTGGCGGGGAAACACCGGCGAGATTGAGCGTCTGCCAGATGCCAGCCTGGTTGCTGGTGACCACCGGCCGGCCGATGCGCTGCTCGATCCGGTCGGCGACGTCAAAGGCACGCAGGGCCGTGCAGGACAGGAACAGCCCATCGTCGTCGTCGCGGATCGTGCGTTCCGCCGCCGCCACGATGGCGTCGCCGGTCAGCCGCGCCATGGCGCGATCGTCCTCCAGTCCGAAGCAGGCCGCTCCGCCGACTTCGATCCCGCGCGCCTCGAAATAGGCCGCCACGTCGGCCGTCACCGTGTGCGAGTAGGGTGTGAGCAGTGCCACGCGGTGCAGACGGAGGGCCGCGAAAGCCAGCAGCGCCGCGCCGGTCGGGGTGACGGCGGGCACGCCGCTCTTCGCGCTGCGGATGGCGTTCACCACCGCGTCGTCGCCGATCTCGACCGATGCGGCCGTGCACGCGAAATAGACCGCATCCAGCGTCTCGCCGGGCAGGATCAGATCGGTACCGGTGGCCAGGCGCGGCGCCATCTCGCGCAGGTTCTCCGGCGTCGTCGGGTTGGCGTAGGCGATGCGGGCGCAATGGACCGCGACGCCCAACGGCACGCAGACGCGCTCGAAGTCGCGCTCGGTGGTGTGGTCGGTGGCGAGCAGCAGCAGGCCGATCCGCGTGCGGCTCGGACGCTCGTCGAAAGCCGCGATGTCGGCCAGCGAAGCGATCGGGCGCGTCACCACGGCGGCCTCATCGCTCACGTCGCGCATATCGTCGCTCCAGACGCCTGAGGGCGATCACCGAGGGCACGCTGATCGCGAGGAAGAAGGCGCCGACCAGGGTCATGGGTTCCAGGTAGCGGTAGTTGAAGTTGGCGACGCTCTTGGCCTGGTTCATCAGTTCCAGCACCGTGATTGCCGACAGCAGCGGCGTTTCCTTGAACATCGCGATGAAATAGTTTGCGAGTGCCGGGATCATCGGCGGAATCGCCTGCGGAATCACGATATGTCGCCAGGTCTGGCCGACCGACAGGTTCACCGCCTTGGCCGCTTCCCATTGGCCGCGCGGCAGATTGTCGATGCCGGTGCGGTAGACCTCGGCCGTGTAGGTTCCGTAGTGGACGCCGAGCCCGATCACGCCGGCCAGCAGCGGGCTGAGGGTCAGCCCGACGTCCGGCAGGATGAAGAACAGGAAGTAGAGCTGCACCAGCAGCGGCGTGCCGCGGATGAAGTCGAGCACGAACCCGGCCGGCAGCGCCACGAGACGGTTCGGCGACCGCCGGACGATGGCGAAGCCGAGCCCGAGCGCCATGGCCAGCGCCGATCCCAGCAGCGTCGCCTCGATGGTGACGATCACGCCGTCGATCAGCGTCGGCATGATCTCCCAGACGAACGACCACTTCCAGTCCACGGCCTATCTCCGCGTCACGTCGAGGCCGCGCGACAGGTGTCGCTCGAGGCCGCGGACGCTGTAGGTGATGACCATCGCAATGGCGAAGTACAGCACCAGGATGGACAGGAACGGGACGGCGGTATTGCCGGTCTGCTGGCGTACCACCTGGGCCTGGAACGTCATGTCGGCGAGCGATATGAGCGACACGACCGCCGTGCCCTTCAGCAGCTCGATCGCGTTGTTGCCGAAGGTCGGCAGCATCAGCAGGAAGGCCTGGGGCAGCACCACGTGGCGCAGGCGCTGCCAGCGCCCGAGGTTCAGCGCCGTGCACGCCTCGTACTGCTCGCGCGGCACCGACAGGATCGCCCCGCGCACCACCTCGGCACCGTAGGCACCGACATTGAGGCCGAGGGCGAGCACGCCGGCCTCGATCGGCTCCAGCGGGATGCCGAACAACGGCAGCACGAAATAGGCCCAGAACAGCTGGACGAACACCGACGTGCCGCGGAAGAACTCGATATATGCCGTCGCAGCCGCCCGCAGCACGAAGAACCGCGACAGGCGCCCGAGCCCGGCGATGAACGCCATGGCCAGGGCGAGCGCGCAGCCGAACACCGTCAGCTGCAGCGTGACCCAGAAGCCGTCCACGATCAGGCCGAGATAGCCGGACCATTGCTCCATGCGCCTGTTCCCTGCGGCGGCGCGGCCGCGTGCGGTGCCGCACGCGGCCGCCCCTCAGCGGTGGAGGGTCAGTTCGGCTCGCCGCACAGGGTTTCGCGGCTGGTCATGCCCGGCGCCTCGCCCGAGAAGCCGTAGGGCTCGACGATGGCGGCGAACTCACCGCTTTCCTTCAGCGCCGCCAGCTCGGCGTCATAGGCGTCGCGGAACGCCGCGTCGTCGGCATTGAAGGCGGCGCCGGCACAATAGACCGGCGTGCCGGCGATCGGCGCCACCATCTCGAGATCCGGGTCGTCGGCCGTCGCCAGCAGCGCGGATATCGACAGGATCGGCAGCGCGTAGACGTCGATGCGGCCGTCCTGCAGCATGGCGATGCCGCTCTGGGCATCCGGCACCACGATGACCCGGTCGCGCGGCACGCCGGCCTCGAGCGCCAGGCGCTCCTCGGTGCCGCCGCCCGGCGCGCCGACCCGCGCGCTGTCGCTTGCCGCGATGTCCTCATAGGTCATCAGGCCGAGCGGATTGCCGGCCTTGACCGCGAACGATTCCGCGTCGCACAGGTCCGGCTCCGAGAAGATCACCGCCTCGCAGCGCTCGGGCTTGATGAACAGCCCGGCGGTGACCAGGTCGAAGCGCCGCGCCTGCAGCCCCGGGATCATCGCGCCATATTCGGAGATCGACGCGACCACCTCTTCGATCCCCAGGCGCGCCAGCACCGCCTTGGCCACCTCGGGCGCCGCGCCAGTGACCGTGCCGTCGGCATTCACCTGCGTCCATGGCGGCTCGTTGGCGATGGCGATGCGGGCGAAGCCCTGCTCCTGCAGCCGCGCCAGCGTGTCCTGCGCCTGCGCCGCGCCGGTGCCGAGGCCGATGCCCGCGGCGAGCGCCGTCGCCCATGCCGCGCGGGACAGCGCCCCGCAGAGTGTCGATGCCTGTGCCATTTCCGGAACCCTCCGTCTGTGATGTGTCGTGTTCGTGGCCGGGTTGCTCCCGGCCTGTCGTTCTGAGCCCATACGCCCCGGTCAGATCCGCTGGCCGGAGGCGATGACCTTGCGCAGGAAGGTGCGGGTGCGCTCCTCCTGCGGATCGGAAAAGATCTGCGCCGGCGGACCGCTTTCGACGATGCGGCCCTGATCGAAGAACAGCACCCGGTCGGCGAAGTCGTGGGCGAAGCTCATCTCGTGGGTGACCAGCAGCATCGTCATGTCGGTCTCCTCGCCGAGCCTGCGCATGACGTTGAGCACCTCCTCGACCAGTTCCGGGTCGAGCGCCGAGGTGACCTCGTCGAACAGCATCACCTTCGGCTGCAGCGCGAGCGCGCGCGCGATCGCGACCCGCTGCTTCTGGCCGCCGGAGAGCTGGGCGGGCATGGCGTCCGCCTTCTCCTCCATGCCCACCATCTTCAGCAGCGCCATCGCCCTGGCTTCGGCCTCGGCCCTTGGCGTGCCCTGGGTCAGCATCGGCGCCAGCGTCACGTTGCGCAGCACCGACTTGTGCGGGAACAGGTTGAACAGCTGGAAGACCATGCCGATCTTCTTGCGCATCCTGTGCAGGTACGCCTCGTTCGCCGGCACCAGCCCGCCGGCGCCGGGCATGTGCCACAGCGGTTCCCCGTCGACATAGACGGCGCCGCCGTTCAGCGTCTCCAGCGTCATCAGGATGCGCAGCACCGTGGTCTTGCCGGAACCGCTGGGCCCGATCAGCGCCAGCTTCTCCGCCGGCTTCGCCGCGAAGCAGAGCTCGTCGAGCACGGTGAGGTTGCCGAACCGCTTGGTGACGCGATCGAGGCGGATCATCGCGTCGCCGTCCGGCGCAGGGCCGGCCTCGCGCCCGTCGGTCTCCCCTCGCATAGCCAGAACGGCATCGGCCATCCGCTGCTTTCCCCCGAGCAGGCGTCGGATTTCGCTATCGATACAATCCAGCCTGCGAGGCCAAAACAATCATGTCAATCGCATTATTGGATCAGTACATTTCGATCATAGCCCGAACATTGCCGGCGCCGGCTCCTCGTCGTACAGCGCGCGCAGGATCGCCAGCGCACGGCGAAGGTCCGGCTCGGGCGCCGGCCCCAGGCTGACCCGGACGCTGTTCGGCGCCTGCCCCGGTTCGGTGACGAAGGCCGAGGCCGGCGCGACGGCGACGCCCTGCTGCCTGAGCTGCAGGATGAACGGCTCGCTGGTCCACGGCGGCACGAGGTCAAGCCACAGGTGCAGCCCGTGCCGGTTCGCGCGGAACGGCAGGCCCGCCAGTTCGGTCATCGCGATCGCGTGGCGCGCTTCCAGGGCCTTGCGCTGGCGCACCACCATCTCGTCCGCGGTGCCGTCCTCGATCCAGCGCTTGACCACCTCAAAGACCAGCGGGACGGCCGACCAGTTGCTGGCAAGGTTGCGCTTGGCCGCGTCGGTGTGCAGCCCGGGCGGCGCCACCAGCAGCCCGGCCCGCAGCCCGGGCAGCATGATCTTGGTGAAGCTGGTGATGTAGAACACCCGATCCGGCGCCATCGCGGCAAAGGGCGGCGGCCGGTCGGCGACCAGCGGCCCCCATGCATCGTTCTCGATGACGCGCACCCGGTAGCGCGCGGCCACGTCGAGCAGCGCTCGCCGGCGCTGGGTCGTCACGGCGATCCCCTGCGGGTTGGCGCAGGAGGGCGTGACGAACAGCGCCGCAACCGGTTCGGCTCGGCACGCCGCCTCGAATGCGTCCGGAAGCATGCCGTCGTCGTCGCCGGCGATGCCGACCAGCCGCCGACCGAGGTATTTGCACAGGTGCACCAGCATGTGATGGCCGATGGCCTCGGTCGCCATCGTCCCGCCCGGCGGCACCGCGGTCTGGATCGCGACGCTCATCGCCGGCGTGGCACCTGCGGTCAATTGGATTTGGTCGGCGTGCGCCGTCACGCCGCAGACTGCGAGCCAGCGCTGCGCACACGCCAGATAGGGCGCCAGCGCCGTCCCCGGCCGGAACGAGAAGAACGCGGATTCCGGTGCGGACCCAGCCACGTCCGCCAGCGTCTCGCGCATCCGCGCGTCGTGCCAGGGGGTCAGGACCTGCTTCAGGATCGACAGGTCGATCAGGCCGGAACCGAAACTGCTTTCGATGAACGGATAGCCCGGATCGGGCCGGCCGGCTCCGACATAGGTACCGCTGCCGACCCGCCCGGTCAGGATGCCGTCGCGCTCCAGCAGGTTGTAGGCGCGGCTGACGGTCTGCACGCTCAGGCCCAGCGCGTGCGCCAGCGCACGGTGGGGCGGCAGCCGCGCGCCGGGAACCAGCCGCCCCTCCTCGATCGCACGGCGGATTTCGCCTGCCAGCGACAGGAAGAACGGCCGCGTCAGGCGATCCGATTCCGGGCACCACATTGTCATGATCCAACCTTGGTGAAATTCATGACAATTGACAACGACCATGAGGCCACGCACCGTTCCGGCCATGCGCCACGACCGGCTCGACCCGACGGACGTTCGAATTCTGGCCGCCGTGCAGAAGGAAGGCCGGCTGTCGAAGACGGCGCTCGCCGCCCGCGTGAACCTGTCGCCGTCCCCCTGCTGGACCCGCCTGCGCCGGCTGGAGCAGAGCGGCCTGATCCGCGCCTACCGCGCCGAGATCGCGCTGGAGCGCATCGCGCGCTTCGCCTCGATCCTGGTCGAGGTCACGCTCAAGCAGCACCGCTATGAGGATTTCCAGCGCTTCGAGACGGCGATCGCCGGCGAGGAGGCGGTGGTCGAGTGCTACGCCATCGGCGGCGGAATCGACTACCTGCTGAAGGTGATCGTGCCGGACATCGACGCCTATCAGGCGCTGATCGACGGTCTGCTGCAGCGGCGGATCGGGATCGACCGCTATTTCACCTATGTGGTGACCCGCACGGTCAAGCGTGGCCACCAGCCCCCCGTCGGCCTGGTCGCCCGCAGCTGAATCATGCGGCGCGCCCGCCGCGTCGCACGCCGCGTCGCACGCGGGACGATCGGTCCGCGTCCGCGGCAAACGCGGTCCGATCGGTCCGTCGAGCGGGGCAAATCGGGCCGGCACCGCATCGTGAAGCCCGCATGCTCGCACCACGTGCCCGCACCATCCGGAGACGACGCCTCGATGGCCCAACCGGCTGCGCAGACCGCCTGCGCGAAACGCGCGATCCTCTGCGACCCCACGCTCCTGCGTCACCAGGGCTATGTCGACGGAGCCTGGACCGACGGCAGCGGCGCCGCGCCCTTCGCCGTCACCGATCCGTCGGACGGGGCCGTCGTCGGCACGGTCGCCGCGCTGAGCGCCGGCGACACGGCGGTGGCCATCGCAGCCGCCCGGCGGGCTTTCGCGGACTGGCGACGGAGCCTGCCGGCCGCACGCGGCCGCACGCTCGCGGCCTGGCACAGCCACATGCTGGCGGCGCGCGACGATCTCGCCCGCCTGATCGTGCTTGAACAGGGCAAGCCGCTGGCCGAGGCGCAGGGCGAGGTCGACTATGCCGCCGACTTCGTGGCGTGGTATGCGGCGGAGGCCGAGCGCATCGGCGTGGAATCGATCGCCAGCCCGTTCGCCGATGCGGTCACCGAGCTGCGGCGCGAGCCGGTCGGCGTGGCGGCCCTGCTCACCCCGTGGAACTTCCCGCTGGCGATGATCACGCGCAAGGCCGCCGCGGCCCTGGCCGCCGGCTGCACCGCCGTCGTCCATCCCTCGTGCGAGGCGCCGTTCAGCGCCCTGGCGCTGGCCGAGCTTGCCGACCGGGCCGGGCTGCCGGCCGGCACCTTCAACGTCGTCCCCGGCGCTCCGGGCGAGATCGGCCCTGCGCTGTGCGGCCATCCCGACATTCGGGCGGTCAGCTTCACCGGATCGACCGAGGTCGGCCGCCTGGTCGCAGCGCAGTGCGCGGCGACCGTGAAGACGACGATCCTGGAGCTCGGCGGCCATGCACCGTTCGTCGTCTGCGCCGACGCCGACCTCGACGCTGCGGTCGACGCCGCGATGCCGGCGAAGTTCGCCACCTCGGGCCAGGACTGCCTTGCCGCCAACCGCTTCCTGGTCCACCGCACGCTCTACGACCCGTTCGTCGCCCGCTTTGCCGAGCGCATGCAGGGGCTGACCGTCGGCCACGGCTTCGCGCCGGGTGTCGACATCGGGCCGCTGATCAACGCCCGTGCCGTCGCCAAGGCCGAGGCCCACGTCGCCGATGCGGTCGAGCGCGGGGCCCGGCTGGTGACCGGCGGCGCGCGCCACCGGGCCGGCGCGCAGTTCTTCCAGCCGACCTTGCTCGCGAACGTGCCGCCGGAGGCGCTGATCTGGCGCGAGGAGACGTTCGCTCCGGTCGCGGCCGTCGCGGCGTTCGATGACGATGACACGGCGATCCGCATCGCCAACGACACCGTTCACGGCCTCGTCGCCTATGTCCACGCCCGCGCGCCGGAGCGGATCGAGCGCTTCCAGCGCGAGCTCGACTACGGCATGGTCGCCGTCAACCGCACCAAGCTGACCGGCGCCCCGGTGCCCTTCGGCGGCGTCAAGCAATCCGGTCTCGGTCGCGAAGGCGGCCGGCACGGCCTGGAGGCGTTCACCGTGCTCAAGTACATCTGCCGGCAGGGCGCATGATCGCGCGCCACGCTGCGCCGCAGCGCGCGCCCGGTCCGCGCCCGACTTGCATGACCTTCGGCCCGCATCCGGCCCGCAGCGGCGCCGCGCCAGAATGAGGAGGAGACGAGATGACTGAGACCGGGCACGCCCAGCGCGCCAACCGCGATATGCTGGAGGTGTGGGACCGCGACCACTTCTTTCATCCGTCGACCTCAATGTCCGCGCACAGCCGCGGCGACACGCCGGCCCGCGTCGTCACCGGCGGCGACGGGGTGTGGATCACCGACCGCGACGGCAGGCGCAGCCTCGACGCCTTCGCCGGCCTCTACTGCGTCAACGTCGGTTACGGCCGCACCGAGATCGCCGACGCCATCGCCGAGCAGGCGCGCAAGCTCGCCTACTACCACGCCTATGTCGGCCACGGCACCGAGCCCGCGATCACGCTGGCGCGCATGATCTGCGAGCGCGCCCCCGCCGGCCTCAACCACGTCTATTTCGGCCTGTCCGGCTCCGATGCCAACGAGACCAACATCAAGCTGGTCTGGTACCTGAACAACGTGCTCGGCCGGCCGCAGAAGAAGAAGATCATCAGCCGCCTGCGCGGCTACCACGGCTCCGGCCTGATCACCGGCAGCCTGACCGGCCTGCCGCTGTTCCACGACGCCTTCGACCTGCCGCTGGACCGGGTGCTGCACACCGATGCCCCGCACTATTTCCGCCGGGCCGACCGCAGCCAGTCCGAGGAGGAATTCGCCCAGGCCTGCGCCGACAGCCTCGAGGCGCTGATTCAGCGCGAGGGGCCCGACACCGTCGCCGCCTTCATCGCCGAACCGATGCTCGGAACCGGCGGCATCGTGCCGCCGCCCGCCGGCTATTGGCCGAAGATCCAGGCGACGCTGAAGCGCCACGACATCCTGTTGATCGCCGACGAGGTAGTCACCGGCTTCGGCCGGCTGGGCACGATGTTCGGCAGCGAGCGCTACGGGCTCGACCCCGACCTCGTCACCGTCGCCAAGGGCCTGACCAGTGCCTATGCGCCGCTCAGCGGGGTGATCGTCCACGACCGGATCTGGGACGTGCTCGAGCAGGGCTCGGACAAGCTCGGCCCGATCGGTCACGGCTGGACCTACTCGGCCCATCCGCTGTGCGCGGCCGCCGGCGTCGCCAATCTTCGGCTGATCGACGAACTGGATCTGCTCGCCAACGTAAGGGCGATCGGTCCGTATCTGCTCGACGGCTTGCGCAGCGCACTGGCGGACCACGCCATGGTCGGCGAGGTGCGCGGCGACGGCCTGCTGGCGGCGGTCGAGTTCTGCGCCGACAAACGGACGGGGGCGCTGTTCGATCCGGCGAAGAAGGTCGGCCCGCGGGTGGCCGCGGCCCTCGCCGCCCGCGGCGTGCTCGGCCGGGCGATGCCGCATGGCGACATCCTTGGCTTTGCGCCGCCGCTATGCCTCGGCCGGGACGATGCGGACCGGATCGTGTCGGCGAGCGCGGAGGCGGTCGACGAGGTCGCCGCGTAAGCGTCCGGTCTGACCGGCCCGCGGCTTGAGCCGCCGGGCGCCAACGCTCAGCTGGGCCGACCGTTACGCCAGGGCATCAGGTCATCGAGTTCGGTGACCTTGTGGTCGGCGATGCGGGCGAGGACATCGGCGAGCCAAGCCTGGGGGTCGGCGCCGTTGAGCTTGGTGGTCTCGATCAGGGTGTAGGCGACGGCGGCGGAGCGGCCACCGGCGGGCGAGCCGGCGAACAGCCAGTTCTTACGACCGAGAGCGACACCGCGCATGGCGCGCTCGGCCGCGTTGTTGTCGATCTCGAGGATGCCGTCGTCGAGATAGGGGCGGAGCCGCTGCAGCCTGGAAAGCGCATAGCGGATGGCGCCGGCGAGCGGGGTCTTGGCGGAGATGGCGCCGCGCTGCGCCGTGAGCCAGGCCTCGAGGTCGTCGAAGACGGGGCGGGCTTTCGCCTGCCTGATCCTTGCCCGTTCGTCCGGCGGCCGGCCGCGAGCCTCCGCCTCGACGGCGTAGAGCGCAGCGATCCGCTCGAGCGCCTCGGCGGCGATGGCCGAGGCCTGGGACTGGTGGACGTCGACGAACTTGCGCCGGACATGGGCCATGCAGGCGACCTCGGTGACCCTGCCCGAGCGGTAGATCTCCTCGAAGCCGGCATAGCCGTCGGCGTGCATCCAGCCGTCATAGTCGGCCAGATGCGCCGCCGGATGCTCGCCCTTGCGGTCGAGGGTGAACCGGTACCAAGCCGCCGGCGGTGCCGCGCCGGCCCAAGGGCGCTCGTCGCGGACGTAGGTCCACAGCCGCGCGGTGTGCGTCCTGCCGGTGCCGGGCACCTGCAGTCTCACCGGCGTGTCGTCGGCGAAGATCGCTTGGCCCGCCAGCACGTGGCGGCCGACCGCGTCGGCCAGCGCCGCCAACAGCGCGGTGGAGCGCCCGACCCAGTCGGCCAGCGTCGAGCGGTCGAGATCGATGCCGTCGCGGGCGAAGATCCGGCTCTGGCGGTAGAGCGGCAGGTGATCGGCGTACTTGGAGACCAGCACTTGGGCCAGCAGCCCCGGGCCCGGGCGGCCGCGCTCGATCGGTCGCGACGGCAGCTCGGCCTGGTGGAACGCCTCGCAACCGGCGCAGGCCATGCGCGGGCGCACGATCCGGTTCACCACGAAGCGGGCGGGGACGTACTCCAGCTCCTCGGTGACGTCCTGGCCGACCCGCTTCAGCCGCCCGCCGCACGCCGGGCAGGCTTCGCCCCCGCCAGAGACAGGGGGCAGCACCGTCTCATGGCGCGGCAAGTGATCGGGCAGCGGCAGCCGCTTCGGCTTGCGCTTCTCGCCGGCGGCGACGGGCTGCCGCTCGGCCGGGGCGTCCACGGCCTGCGCGATCTCCGCCTCTTCCAGGGTTAGCTCCAGCTGGTCGAGGCTCTCCGACCGCGCCCCGAACCGGTAGCGCCGGAGCCCGGCCAGCTGGTGCCTGAGCTTCTCGATCAGCAGGTCGCGAGAGCGCAGCTCGGCGTCCTTCGCCGCGATCTCCGCCTCCCGCGCCGCCAGCAGCGCCCGCAGGCTGTCCAGCTCGGAGATGGCGGCGCTGCCCTCGGTCATGCCCCAAGGGTAAAAGCGCCTGGCCGATTCGCGGAATCAGCGCGGCCGAGTCACTTCGTCTCACCCGGTCGTCAGCGGCCGCCAAGTGCGGAGAGGGGCCCGCCAGTCGATCCCCTCCAACAGCATCGACAGCTGCGCCGCGCTGATCACCACCCGGCCAGCCGCCACCGACGGCCACACGAACCGCCCGCGCTCCAGACGCTTGGCGAACAGGCACGCCCCCTGGCCGTCCCACCAGATCACCTTGACCAGGTCGCCGCGCCGGCCGCGGAACACGAAAAGGTGGCCCGAATACGGGTCCGCGCGCAGCACCTTCTCCGCCTGCGCCGCCAGGCCCACGAATCCCTTGCGCATGTCCGTCACCCCGCCGGCGAGCCAGATCCGCGTCGTCGCCGGAACCGGGATCACGCGCTCAGGCCCCGCACCAGGCGGCACACCGCGTCGGCATCGAACGGACCCGACACCGTGAGACGATGGCCGTTGGCCAGCGCGATCTCGATCCTACTCTCCGGGGGCCGCTGCTCGGTGCAGGATGGCGTCGCCTCGGCGACGACCTCCACCGGCAGGAACCGGCAGGCCGCCTCGTCCTCGACCTTGAAGCGGGGATCGCGCAGCCACTTGAACACAAGGTTGGCGTTCACGTCGTAGCGCCGCGCCACCTGCGACACCGAGACCCCCGGCACACGCGCCTGTGCCACGATCCGCTGCTTCTCGTCATCCGCCCACAACCGACGTCGGCGCCGCGCCATCCTTCACCCCGATAGTGTCCACTATCGATGGTGGACACTATCGCCCGCCATCAGTCCCAGCAGGCGGGATCGGCACCGAGGGCACAAGGTCAGTCAGGCCGGACGCTTACGCTGCCGCGGCGGCTGGAGGCGATCCGGCGCATG